>JASEJH010000024.1:0-4435 GCA_030016455.1 Thermoanaerobacteraceae bacterium | reverse complement strand
CAGCCAGGTCAATCGCTGTCATTTCATCATCCCTATCCCTTAAGCGTTTCCAGAAGGGTTGCCAGACGGGAACTGAGCGTGGCGTCGACCATTCCCTTCCCCGTATCGACCAGACACCCGCCCCGGTTCACCTGCGGATCGGGCAGAATACGCAGGACGGCGCCTTCGGCCAGCAATGCTTCAAACTGCTGACGCGCCTGCTGGCAGACGGGCAGGTCGTCGGGATTTACCAGGAGGATCACGTAAGGCCGGTCCCGCACCAGCGTGAACGCCTCCCGGGCGACCGCCAGAACCACTTCCGGGTTGACCTTGAGTTCCGCCGCTACTACCCGCTCGGCGATTTCCTGGGCGAGTTCCACCACTTCCCGTTCCAACTGGTTAAAGATCGCCACCCGCTCGGCTTCCGCCGCATGCAACGCTTCCTGCGCCCCGGCCAGCATCTCCCGGGTTGCCTCTTCGGCCCGGGCCTGCCCTTCCCGGAAACCCTGTTCGAAGCCCTCCCGGTAAGCTTTCTCCCGGATAAGTGCGGCCTGCTCTTCGGCCTGCTTTATCATCCGGGCGGCCGCCAGTTCGGCATCCGCCACTGTGAGTTCCGCCCCCAGTTCCTGCCCCGCATGCTGTTTAAGGTTAAGTTCGCGCAACGGGAGGCACCGGGGCGCTACGCCGCCGAAATCCACGCCACGCAGGATTCGCCGCTTAGAGGATGAGAGCATCTTCGCCACCCCGTGCGATGATAATCTCGCCTGCTTCCTCCAGCGCACGGATGATCTTCACGATCTTTTGCTGCGCCTCTTCCACCTGGCGCAGGCGTACCGGCCCCATGAACTCCAACTCGTCCTTGAGCATCTTACCGGCACGCTGGGACATATTCTTGAAGATGCGGTTTTTAACTTCTTCAGTGGCACCACGAAGCGCGACGGCCAGGTCCTTGGTGTTGACCTCGCGCAGGATCCGCTGGATAGAGACGTCGTCCAGCTTGACGATGTCCTCGAACATAAACATCCGCCGGCGGACCTCGTCCGCCAGGGCCGGGTCCTCGTTCTCCAGTTCTTCCAGAATGCTCTTCTCCGTAGCCCGGTCCACCATGTTGAGGATTGCCACCAGCGACTCCACCCCGCCGGCCTGGGTCTGCTCCACCGTGACCACGGTCATCATCTTGTGCTCTAAAACGCGCTGGATCTCGTGGACGATCTCGGGCGAAGTGCGCTCCATCATCGCGATCCGCCTGGCGATTTCCGTCTGGAGCTCCTGCGGCAGCGCCGAGAGAATCGCCGCCGCCTGTGAGGGATCAAGGTACGAGAGAATGAGCGCAATCGTCTGCGGATGCTCATCCCGGATGAAGCTTAACAAGTGCTTGGGATCGGTTTTTCTGAGCGAACTGAACGGGATGATCGCCGCCGTCTGGGTCAAGCGCCGGATTATTTCTTCTGCCTTGTGGTGCCCCACCGCCTTTTCTAAAATCTCCTTGGCATGCTTGACGCCGCCCTGAACGATGTGCGATCGCACCTGTTGCAGTTCAAGGAACTCCTCAATGACGCTGTCCCGTACCTCCTGGGGAACCCGTCCTAAATTAGAAATCGTATATGTAAGGCGCTCGATCTCTGACTCCGGAAAATGTTGTTTCAGGACTTTCGCCGATGTATCCGGCCCCAAAGTCAACAGTAAAACCGCCGCCTTTTGCAGTCCTTTCAGTTTCGGTTGCGCCATCCTTCCCACCCCACTGGGAAATTGTTCTAAGACTTTCCTTCTGCGCCATGCTTGTTTGCCTCGGGTTTTATTCGACCTTATGGTTCAGGTCAAGCCGCTCCGGCAAGACTAATCCTTTTCAGCACTCACTGAAAGACCGGTGTTTACTCCTCGGTCAACCACACCCTAAGGACATCCGCTACCTCTTCCGGCTGTTTCTCTGCCGTCTGTTTTACCTGAACGAAACGCTCGTCAACCTTCGGCGGTGGCTGCATGCTCACCTGAACCGGAATGACCTCCTCGATCGAAGGAGCCGGCGGCTTCAAACGCCTCAGCCACCGGACGAAAAGCAGCAGGATAACCAGACCGGCCAGTCCGATAACTCCCTGCTTGATCAGCGTAAGAATCTCCTCCCGCCGGGCCTCTGCTTTGGCTTTGGCTTCTGCTGCCGCCATTTCTGCTTCCAGCTTTTTCTGGTAGCTCTTGTCAAAGGCAATGCTGGCTACCTGAATCTGATCGCCGCGCTCCGAATCGTAACCGATGGCTCCCGCCACCACATCCTGGACCCGCTTGACGGTGGCCTGGTTGAGGCTGGCGTCAACAACCACCGAGGTGGCCAGGCGGCGGAGCCTGCCGGGAACCTGAATTACCCTCTCTTCCCGCTGGCCAACCTGGTAATTTCGCGTTACTTCCTGCTTCGAGTATCCTTGGCCGCCCGCCGTTCCTGCGGGATAGGTGGGCACCAGGTTGGAACCGGTGCCGGGAACCCCCGCCGCAGTTCCGGAAGCATTTTGCTCGGTGACGGTATGCTCGCTAATCACTGTCGGAGCACCGTAGGCAATCGTGGTTACGGTTTCCTGTTGGCTGAAGTCGAAGTCAGCGCTCACCATGGCCACCGCTTTGCCCGGGCCGAAAATCTTCTCCAGGACGTGCATCACACGTCTTTCAAGCTCCCGCTCGTAAGCCCGCTGGAGATCCTGCTGGTTTTTGAGCGTCCGGGCCTGACCGGTACCGGCCAAAACGTCGCTCAGCACGTTGCCCGACATATCAATAACGTGCACGTCTTCCGGCTTTAAACCCTCCACCGCTCCGCAAACCAGCGCGACAATCCCCTCCACCTGCTCGGGCTTCAAATGCTCCAGGGGCTTCAGTTTAAGCGCCACGGAAGCGGACGGTTTCTGCTGTTCCTCGACAAAAACGCTCTTCTGGGGAATGACCAGGTGTACGCGCGCCTGCTCTACCTCGCCGAGCTGAACGATCGTCCGGCGCAGTTCCTCCTGCAATGCCCGCTGGTAATTCACCTGCTGTTCGAAATCGGTAATCCCCAGTTTGGTCTTGTCAAAGAGCTCGAACCCGATTCCACCGCCCGACAGGCCCCCGCCTGCCGCAAGGTTGGCCCGGATCTTGTACATCTCCTTTTTCGGGACGAGCACCGTAGCCCCGCCGTCTGTCAGGCGGTAGTTTACCTTCATCTCGTCGAGCTTCTGGACAATCGCTCCGGCATCCTCCGGGCTTAAACCGTGAAACAGCGGGGCGTAATTAAACTGGGCAATTAAGGTGTTCAAGTAAAACAGCGCCGCCACCAGACCAATACCTGCCAGCACGATCGAAGCTTTCTGCGTCGCACTGAAAGCCTGCCAGCGTTTTTTCAGTTGAGCCAGCAGGTCAGGCAGAGTCACTCTAACCACCTACCCCCCGTGAGACCGCTACAAAACCTAGCCCTCAACTCTGTGGTACAACCTGCGCTCAAGCAAACAGGCGTTAGAGTATTCCGCATTCTTTCACGTTCAGTTGAGTGCTGGGTCGTTTTTCGCAGCTGTTGCGTTCCTACTTAAACTCTTGCCGGCAAAGCATCAAAACCGTTTCCGGCAGTCGCCGGAGTTTTATGAAACTCTCCCGACAAATGGTCGCCGGTTTCTTAAGACGCTGCAGCCTGAAGGGATAAGCTAACGCCGCCTTATTACCGGCGACTGAGCAAGAGAAAGCGAGTTTTAGATCTGCATGCGCGAAATTTCTTGGTAAGCCTCCACCACCTTATTGCGCACCTGGACAGCAAGTTCCAGCATCAATCTGGCTTCTTCAGTTGCAAGCACCACCTGGTGGAGATCCTTTATTTCCCCGGCCAAAAAGCCCTTTATCGCTTCATCCGCCCTTACCTGCGCAGCATTCACTTCCTTGACCATGCGGCTCAAGACCTCTCCAAAAGACCCTGAGCCAGCTTTCTGTGTCTTTACTTCTGGTGGTAGCAAAACGGAACTAATCCTGGTTATGTCCATCCTGCACCCCTCCCCACCCCAGACCGCTTCACCAACTTCGCCGCTTCCAAGCTCCAAAACGCCGGACAGTTCTCAAGCGGTTGGGATTGACAACGAATTTAACCCCGCCCTATCTCCAGAGCCTTTCGGGCAATGTCTTTCGCCGCTTCAAAAACAGTGGCGTTCGCCTCGTAGGACCTGGTGGCCGTAATCAGGTCTACCATCTCGTTGGCCACGTTGATCGCAGGATAATGCACATACCCCTCGGCATCAGCATCCGGGTGCCCCGGATCGAGAACCAGCCGCGGCGGAGTTTCATCCTCCAAAATAGCCGCAACCGCAACTCCCGCGCCTTTAAAGTCGCCCCGGGCCGCCTCGAGCCGCTGGGCAAAAACCGGGACCTGGCGCCGGTACGGCCCCCCTGCGGGCGTCCGGGTAGTATGGATGTTGGCGAGGTTGTTGGCAATGAGATCAAGGCGCAGTCTTTGGGCAGT
>JASEJH010000249.1 GCA_030016455.1 Thermoanaerobacteraceae bacterium | reverse complement strand
AGCCTGAATAGTAACCCCTGCCGGGGTTGGTAACTGCAGGAGTCCTGTACAGGCGGCTACAAATCAACTTAAATGTCGCGGCAGCAGATGAACTTGAGAATCCCGGCGGGTCAAGCTGTACCGGAGTTTTTACCGTTTTTGGAAGGGAAAAGACCAACTCGGGGCGAAATAGGCGAAGTAGATATTAAACTGGAGCTTCTTTCGGGGGAGTGGGAATGTGCGGTTTTATCTGATCCTCGGGCTGTTGTTTGCGCTGCTGGTTGCGGTTTTCGCCGTTCAAAACGCCACCCTGGTGGATATCCGGTTCCTGGGTTGGGAATTCAAGAACATCTCGCTGGCGCTGGTGGTTCTGGGGGCGGCGGCGGGGGGAGCCCTGATGGTCTTTATCTTGAGTCTGGGGCGCGAGGTCCGGCACGCCTGGCGGATGCGGGAACTGTCCAGCCACAACCTCCGGCTTTCCCAGCGCCTGTCGCAGGTGGAAACCGAGCGGGAGAAGAGCCACGCTTCCACTCGGGAGGGATAGAGATATCCCGTGGCGGAAAAGGTTTTCATTGCGGTTGACGTAGAGACCACCGGCCTTGATGCGGCCCGGGACGAAATTATCGAGGTGGGTCTCTGCCGGATCGAAGACGGCGCGGTTACCGCGCGTTTTTCCTCGCTGGTACGGCCGGGCGTTCCCGTTCCCCCGCGGGTACAGCGTCTTACGGGTATTGACGACGCCGCAGTTGCAGGAGCGCCTTCCTGGGCGGAAGTAGCCGGGGAGGTCGCCTCCTTCATTGGTTCGGCTCCCCTGGTGGGGCATTACGTGGCCTTCGATGCCGGTTTTCTCTCCCGCTTCCTCGGCGAATCTTTTGCGGGGCGGCTCCTGGATACGTGCGAACTCGCCAGACTTTTGCTGCCCGGACACCAGGGGTACAGCCTGGAGCGCGTGGCCGCAGCCCTCGGAATATCCTACCCGGTGCGGCACCGGGCGCTGCCGGACGCCGAAGCGACGGCGCAGGTCTTCCTTGCCCTCTTAAAACGGCTGGCAGAACTCCCGCGGCAGGTCCTTCCCGCCGCGATCCTGCTTTTGGAGCGGGGGGGTTCGGTCTGGGCGCGCTTTTTCAGAGAAACGCTGCGGGAGGCAGGCGGTTCCCGGATCATTGCGCCCTACGCCTTCCTCGAACTCCCGGTTGAGCAGGACGATACTGAAACCGCCGTTTCGGGTGATTTCACCGCGGAGGAGTTCTTCGGGCCCGGCGGCAAGTTGACCCGGCTCCTCCCGGCGTACGAGCACCGCGCGCAGCAGGAGGAAATGGCGGCGGCGGTGAGCGCGGCTTTGGAAAAGGAATCGTGCCTGGTGGTTGAGGCGGGTACGGGAGTCGGGAAATCCCTGGCCTACCTGTTGCCGGTTGTGCAGGCGGCGCTCAAAAGGGGCCAGCGGGCGCTGATTTCGACCTATACCGTCAACCTGCAGGAGCAGTTGTTGCGCAAAGACATCCCCCTGGTGCAGTCGGCGCTCGGGGTTGATTTCCGGGCGGTGCTGGTGAAAGGGCGCCAGCATTACCTCTGCCTGCGGCGCTGGGAGCGGTTGCTAACGGAGGCCCAGTACGCGGATGAACCAAATGCCGGGGCGGCGGCGCTTTTCTACGCCCGGGTCCTGGTCTGGCTTACGACCACCCGCACCGGGGACTTCGGCGAGTTGAGCGTGAACGAAGCAGAGAAAACGGCCCGGGTCCGCATAGCCGCGGCGGCCGAAGGGTGCCTGGGGAAACGCTGTCCCTACACCGGGCGCTGTTTCGTCCGCCGCGCGCGGCAGGAGGCGGAACGGGCGGCGGTGCTGATCACCAACCACGCCCTGCTGCTCACCGACGCCCTGGCCGGCGGTTCGGTGTTGCCCGGTTACGGCCCGCTGGTCGTTGACGAGGCCCACCACCTGGAAGACGTGGCCACCGAATGCCTGACCCGCAGTGTAACGAAGCACGACTTCGAACAGTGGCTTGCCCGGCTGCACCCGCTGCTCCGCTGGGGCGAGGGTGCGCTCCACCGCCTGCCGGCCTGGGAGGAAGCGGAAAAGCAGATGAAGCAGGCCGTCGAGGCCGTGAAAGACGCGGCGGGAGGGCTTTTTTCCTCTCTGGAGGCTTTCCTGCGGGAGGTTCCCGGCGGGGCCGGCGGCGTGGCGCCGGCAAGGCCTTTGGAAGGGGAGGCAATGAACCTGGTCCTGGATACCGGGGCCGGGAGCTGGTACCACGCGCTGGTCCGCGAGGCGGCGTCATTGCTTGACGCCTGCCGGGAACTGCCGGAGCAGGCGGTGGAAGGGGAGGAGGACTGGGCGCAGGAATTCGGTTTTTGGCTCCAGGAAGGGCTGGCGCTTCTGGACACCCTGGCGGGGATCGTGGCCGGCGGGGACCCGAACCAGGTGGCGTGGGTCGAGGGAAGGTTTGCCGGCGGCTCGTGGAACGGTGTGTTGAAAGCGGCTCCGGTTTCCGTGGCCGAGGCAATTCACGCCGCGCTCTTCTCCCGCCGCCGGGGGATGGTTCTCACCTCGGCTACCCTGACCGTCGAAGGGTCCTTCGACCACTTTGCGAAGCGGGTCGGCCTGGACCGGGTGCCGGCTGAAAGTGTGAGTTTTATCAGTATCGATTCCCCCTTTGCTTACCGGGAGAAGGCGGCTCTCTGCGTGGTGCAGGATTTGCCGCTCTGGCAGCGGGCGCCGGCCGGGGACTACCTCGGAGCGGTGACCGAGGCGCTGGCGCGGCTGGTGGCAGCAGGCGGGGAACGGGCGCTGGTGCTTTTCACGGCCAGCCGGATGCTCCGGGAAGTGGTGCCGCG
>JASEJH010000248.1:1044-2858 GCA_030016455.1 Thermoanaerobacteraceae bacterium | reverse complement strand
CCCAGACAACGATAGCACCTTAGAAGACTTTATAATGTCTCAAAAACGACAGCGGTTTTGCCACCCGTCCGACAGATAAACGGTCAGACGGCTGACAAGGGCTATCTCCAATTAAGCGGCACCCAACGTAATGCGGGGGTGCCGCAGACGGCACCCCCGTGATCGAGGAGTCTTTCTCCCGGAGGTCTTAATACACCCCCAGCAGGTTCAGCGCTAAAAGAACCAGTCCAGCAACCGCTACCCTTTTGACGATTACGGGGCTGACGCGCTTTGCTATCTGGGGTCCGATATACCCCCCGAGAATCGCTGCCGGGAACATCATAAGGAAGAATAGCGGGTCGAAATTGCCAAACTGGTAGTGGCGAGCGGTTCCCATAAGGGTGTTAAAGAAGATGGACAGGAGAGAACTGCCGACCACTACGTACATCGGCAATCCCAAACCAACCGTTAAAAGGGGTACCATAAAGGGCCCGCCACCAAAACCAAACATGGAAGAGACGATAGCGATAAGGAAACTACCGGCGCATCCCAAAACGACATTCACTTTGAACTCCTGGCCCCAGAATTCTACGCGCATAAAATTTCCTCCCTTCTATGGAGACCGCTTGGTAAACTTCGCCTACGCCTCGGCTTTCGTTGCTTTGGCGGCTTCTTTAGCCCGCCGCTGGAATTCCTTGAGGATCGCCTGCTCCTTTTTGTTCTTTTCCAGATAGCCGGGTGTCGTCTGCCAGACCATCAAGGCAGCCAAAACGAGCAGGATCCAGCCGAAGACGAATTTGAATTGCTCCAAAGTAATCAATTCTGTTAGCTTGGGTCCGATAAAGCCGCCCGCCACCATCGCCAGCCCCAGGGTAATACCTAGCGGCCAGCTAATAAACTTGATGCGGCTGTAGTTATAAATCCCGGTGGCTTGCGAGAAGAGGACTGTGGGCATCACGGTGCCGGCCACAACCGTATGGGGGATAGGCCAGAAGGAAACCAAAAGCGGGTTCATGATAAATCCCCCACCGGCACCCATAATCACGCCGAAGGTAGCGATGGCCAGGGTAAGGAAGAAAGGACCGAAAAGGTTTACGCTGGTTCCGCCATTAGGAAGATATACGTTCGGAAAGTGGATGCTGTTTTCAATGACGAGGGGTTTACTCTTGGTCTTTTTATCCACCACGGCTACGAGCGTGTATTTCCCCGGTGGCGAACCCTTCTTGAGCCGCAATTCAGCGGTGTAGCTACCGTCGGGATTTACCTGCACCGTAGGAGCGAACAACCTATCCGGGCTCTTGAAGCGAGCCTTCACTAACTGCATAGACCTCTTCTTGTTCTCTTTCTCCTCCATCGGGGGCAGCAAAGCTCCCCTGGAGCCGATGATGCTTGCCAGGATGCTTGCTTGGTATCTGGTGATCGAAATCTTCGCCGGAGCGGCGTAGGCGATATCTGCACCCAAACTTTTAAGCGCTTCCGAATACTTCCACTTTTCTTGTTGCTCAATTTCCGTTAGCTTATCCTTCAAGGTATCAGGAACAAGTATCTTGTAATAGGCAGGCATTTCGTAGGTCATATACAAGATGTAGGGAATCTTCCCTGTTTTCTCATCCCGCTTGCTATCAAAGAAAGAGGCCCGGACCTTCTTCTCGGCCCAGACTTCAATGAATACCGGTTTACCTGCCGGTGCCGTCCCGGTGATGGTGAGCGTGCCGCCGTTTTTTAGCGAAGTCTTATCCACCTGGATGGTAAGAAGAGAAACGGCGGGTTCCGCCCCTTCTTCGCTAGCGGAAGCGCCGGTTTGGGCCGGATTTTGAGCAAAAGCGCCACTCTGG
>JASEJH010000248.1:0-1034 GCA_030016455.1 Thermoanaerobacteraceae bacterium | reverse complement strand
GATGAATAAAGAGGCGCCAACGGCGATGATAAACTTCAACCAAAGGCGTCGCAAAGTCTTCCCTCCTCACAACCGAATTTAATATCTTCTTGTGCCGCTGGAAAAAGCTAATAAGCCCGCGATCCCAAAACCGGATTTCTCCTTTGATCCCCCCTTCCCCAAAATGCGCAAACAATACTCCCATCAAGAATAGCACCTTAGAAGACTTTATAATGTCCCCAAGACGACCAAAGCCTTGCCAGCCGCCCGACAAATAAACTGTCAGGCAGCCGACGGTGATTTAATTATTTTCGGAAGGGGGATAACTTTTAAAGGTGGCAGCTTTAAACGATCCAGCTTGCAAGCTTCTTAGAGTCGAGGATTTTGATCTCGCGACCTTGAAATTCAATTGATTTCTCGCGCTTGAAGGTATTTAAGAGCGAGGTTACCGTCTGGCGGGTGGTGCCGATCATCCCGGCTATGTCTTCGTGGGTAAGCCGCAGTTTAATCGTTACCCCGTCGCTCTCTGGAATCCCGCACCGTTCGCCGATTTTGAGCAGGAGCAGCGCCAAACGACCGGGAACCTGCCAGCACACCAATTCGTGGACCATCGCCTCGGCCTCCCGCATCCGTGCTGCCAGAAGCTTAGCTACCTTAATGGAAAGGCGGTGTTCTTCCGTGAGGAGGTCCAAGAAGTCTTTTTTCGTCACCACGACCAGGGTGACGTCGCTTATCGCTCCCGCAAAACAGGTCCGCTTCCCGTGGTAAAGCGTTTCCGCCAACCCCATCATCTCGCCGGGGTTGCGGATGCTGCCGACGGTGACTTCGCGGCCTTCGCTGGAAAGCCGGTAGATCCTGACCCAGCCCTTTTCGATCAGGTAAACCCTGTCCGCTACCTCCTCCGCGGCAAAAATTATTTGCCCCTTGGGGTAGTTTACGGTCACGCCGGTTTCGCGCACGAGTTCCTTTTCCTGGTCGTCTAAAACCAGCGGGTTACCCTCGAGGAGGTCTTTTTTTGCCTTTGACAACACTCTTCACCCCCCTCTAAACCAAAA
>JASEJH010000247.1 GCA_030016455.1 Thermoanaerobacteraceae bacterium | reverse complement strand
TCAGGCTCCGGAGGGTCCCCGGGTTCCAGGGGAGCATCCTGCGGCCGGTTACTGGTAAAGCCTGGGATAATAAATCGTTGGAGCATAAAACTGCATTACGGGAGGCGGCTGCGACCTCCTCCGGGACCGGGCCGACGGGAGGAATAAGAAACCCGGAAGAGGTTATTGCGCTGGACGACCCCGATTTCGGCAAATTTTAGGAGCTTTTACTTATTGAAGAGGCGCAGGGTCGGGGGACCCATCCTCCGGGGAGTCTCCTGCGTCTCTTCGGTTTCCTGCGAAATTTTTTCGAAGACAGGCTTCTTTCTAAAGAAATTGAAAAAGGAGCCGAAAACTTTTAGCGTAGAGAGAACGACGCCTCGGGTTTACTTTTCGATCACATTTGAAACCTGTGTACGGTCTTGTAGACCGTCCCATAACTTGGCAGAAGTAGGTACGGTTGAGGGGTGGAAAAATGGGCGAGTTCTTCGACGACGAGGAAAGACTGGAATTTGTAAAAGAGTTCTTGACGGAAAGCAGAGAGCTTCTGGACGAGGTCGAGCCGCAGATCATCGCCATGGAGCAAACCGCAGCTTCTTCGGGGAAAGTCGACGAAGAGATTCTGAACTCCATTTTCCGCTTGTTTCACTCACTCAAAGGAGCATCCTCCTTCCTTGATTTTCAGACGATCAGCCGGGTGACGCACGAGGCCGAAACGCTGCTGGACATCTTCCGCAAGCAAAAAGCCCGGGTAGAGCCCGGGCACGTTGACCTGCTTTGCCGGACCAGCGACTTCATTCGGGCCCTGTTAGACCGGGTCGAGCAGCAGTTGACCGACCGGGGGTTCGAGGCTACGGCCGAGGCCATCATTGCTGATTTGCGGGAAGCGATCAGGGCGCTTTCTGGGGAACAGGTCCCGCGCCGCGGCGCGGAGGCAGACGGGGTCGCAGTGCCGCCCGGAGAAGTTCCGGACCGGGGGGCGGCGGACGGAGAAGCTCCGGAGGATGCCGGTGCCGGTACGGAGGAACTGAGCCTGGAGCTTCCCCCGGAGATGATCAAACGGTTCACCGAGGAAACGGCGGCCCTCTGCGACGAAGCGGAGGCGGCGCTGCTGGCGCTGGAAAAGGCGCCGGACGACCCGGAGTATGCGGGGCAGGCCTTCCGGGCGCTGCACAGCCTCAAAGGGAACGCGGGCTTTTTCGGATATGCAGAGATTGAGGAACTGAGTCACTACGCGGAAGCGGTTCTGGACCTGATCCGCGAGGGGCAAAAGGAGTGTGACTCCGTAACGATCTCGTTCCTGCTCATTGCCGTTGACGCTTTGCGGGAAGGAATCCGCCAGGTCAGCAACGGTTTGGTTCCCGAGATACCGGGAAAGAAGGAACTGCTGGAACACCTGGCGCGGCTGGCGGGAAGTGCCGCCGGGGGCCCGGCTGAAGCCGGGGCGGAACCGGTTACCGTTGGCGAAAGCGAGCCTGGGCCTGCAGGTGAGGGAGCGGTCCAAAGCACCGCGGGCCGGGCGGATGCGCGGGGAGAAAGTGAAGCAGAAGCCGGCGAACCGGGCGGGAGCGCGGATACCAGAGAAAGACAGCTCTTTGCCGGGCAGCAGCAGGTGATCCGGGTGGATGTCGAAAAACTGGACAAGCTCCTGGACCTGGTGGGCGAGTTGGTTATTGCGGAAGCGATGGTGGCAAACATTCAGATTTCCAGCAACGGGCAGGCGGAAAGGTTCGAGAAGGCCATCCTGCGCCTGGATAAGATAACCAGGGAGATCCAGGAGGTTGCCATGGCGATGCGGATGATCCCGCTGGCCGGAACCTTCCGGAAAATGGTGCGCCTGGTGCGCGACCTGTCCCATAAGGCGAACAAAAAGGTGGACCTCCAGATTATCGGGGAAGAGACCGAGGTTGATAAAACCATCATCGAGCAAATATCCGACCCGCTGGTGCATTTGATCCGCAACGCGGTGGACCACGGGATCGAGAGTCCGGAGGAACGGCGGGCGGCAGGAAAGCTGGAGACGGGCCGGATAGTCATCGAGGCAAAGCATTCGGTCGGGGAGGTGTGGATTATTGTTGCCGATGACGGCAGGGGGCTTGACCGGGAGAAAATCCTGCGCAAGGGGGTTGAAAAGGGACTGATTACCGGTGAAGAGCGGGAATTGAAGGACGAGGAAGTGTGGCGGCTGATTTTCGAACCGGGCTTTTCTACCGCCGAGAAGGTATCCAGTGTCTCCGGGCGCGGTGTGGGTATGGACGTGGTCAAACGGAATATCGAGCGGATCCGGGGCAAGATTGACGTCCGGAGCCGGCCCGGAGGCGGCACGATGTTTATCATCCGGATCCCGCTCACCCTGGCCATCATCGAAGGCATGGTCGTTCAGGTCGGGTCGAACCGTTACACGATTCCCATCGGTTCCATCAAGGAGTCTTTCCAGCCCCGGATGGACCAGATTACGCGCACGCCGGACAATCTGGAAGTGGTCCGCATCCGCGGGGAACTGCTGCCGGTAATCCGCCTCCACGAACTGTACCGGGTCCGGCCGAACTATGAGCAGTTGACCGAAGGGATACTCATCGTGGTGGAAAACAGCGAACAGAAGTACTGCCTGTTTGTGGACGAACTGGTCGGCCAGCAGCAGATTGTGATCAAGGGGTTGTCCAGTTACCTCGGCCACGTAAGGGGCGTGTCGGGATGCGCCATTCTGGGTGACGGCGATATCAGTATGATCCTCGACATCGCGGACCTGTTTAGCGCTGCGGAGAGCTTGCTGGGTCAGTTACATTAAAACTGTTTTAAAGGGGTGAGTCTTGATGAGTTTACAGGAAAACCTGGACACCGATCTTTTCCTCGAGGACGACGAGGGCGAGGATACGCAGGAAGGGA
>JASEJH010000246.1 GCA_030016455.1 Thermoanaerobacteraceae bacterium | reverse complement strand
GTGCAACTGAGTGCTGGGCGAGCCTGACGCAGTAATGCGAAGCTCATCGCCGCGCCCCACGGAAGAAGAACGCATTTTTGGGGAGGCAGATAAGGATGTTGCTGCGCCGGTGGATAATACCAGTAATGTTATTGGCCTTCATCGCCGGAGTCTGCTTTACGGGCGGGGGTTACCTCGTTCAGGATCTTGCCCAGGGAACGAAAAGCGCCGAAAATGCTGCTATACTGGCAAGGGCGGAGGTTCCCGGCAAGCCGGACACCATTGCTGCCATCGTAAGGCAGGCCGGGCCGGCGGTGGTCAAGATTGAGACGCTGGCTCCCGTACAGAACCCGCGCCTGGATCCTTTCTTTAACGACCCCTTTTTCCGCGAGTTTTTCGGAAGGATGATGCCCCAGGGGCGGGAGTATCGTCCGGGCCTGGGTTCGGGCTTTTTTATCCGCAGCGACGGCTATATTTTAACCAACGAGCACGTGATTAACGGGGCGAGTGAAATCCAGGTTACGGTGAGCGGCTTCGCCAAACCCTTCAAAGCGCGGGTGGTGGGTGCAGATTATGACCTCGACCTGGCGGTGCTCAAGATTGACGCGCCGCGCAGCTTACCCTACCTGCAACTTGGTGACGCTGAAAAGATGGCGGTGGGCGACTGGGTGATCGCCATTGGCAACCCCTACGGTCTTGACCACACGGTGACGGTTGGGGTTCTCAGTGCCAAGGGACGGCCGGTAGATATCGAGGACCGGCATTATAAGAACCTCTTGCAGACCGATGCCTCCATCAATCCCGGCAACAGCGGCGGGCCGCTTTTAAACCTCGCCGGGCAGGTTATCGGGATCAACACCGCGGTGAACGCCCAGGCGCAGGGCATCGGTTTCGCCATTCCTTCGAACACGGTGAAGGCGGTCCTCGATGAGTTGATTAACCAAGGGAAGGTGACTCGCCCCTGGCTGGGCGTTCAGGTGCAAGCGGTGGACAAGAGGTGGGCCGATTATCTGGGTCTTTCCGGTGTTGAGGGAGCTCTGGTAGTAGGAGTTCTTTCCGGAAGTCCTGCGGAGCGCGCCGGGATCCGGCGGGGGGACGTGATTCTGGAACTTGCCGGCCGGAAGGTGACGGACCCGGACAGACTGATTGCAATCATCAAAGAGCAGCGGATCGGCTCCCGGGTAAAGCTGGTCTTTTGGCGCGAAGGAAAACTGGTGAGGGTGGAAGTGGCCGTTAACGAAAAACCGGCGCGGCTGTAACTCGGTAGAAGAGAAGTTCCGGGTAAGAGCTAAAAGATCCGTATCTACCGGTTAAATGCCGTACCCGAGGACCACAAATCCCAAGGGTGGCACGTGCGGTGGGGTGGGGAGAAGGGATGGCCATCCCTGATTATTTGATTTCCGCTTTGATTTCCACTTTAACCTCTCAGCTTCTTCTAAGTTTTTCAAGCTATTGTAAATTGTATTCGTTGTATTGTTTGGTGATGGATGATGCAGGTGCGTGACCTCTTGACCAAAAAGAGTGTCGTGATACTCCTGATCGCTGGAATCCTAACGGGCGGTTTCTTGGCCTACCGTGCCTTAGGGGAAAAGACCCCGGGCTCCTACCAAACGGCGAAGGTTGAGCGGGGAATGATCGTCAGCACGGTAACCGCCTCCGGGCAGGTTCTGGATTTAAATGTTGTAGAGGTAACAACTCAGGCAACAGGTGTTGTAAAGGAGCTTTTGGTCAAGGAAGGAGATACGGTCCGGGCAGGAGATAAGCTGCTTACGCTTGAGCTTGATCAGGACGGAGTAACGGCGAAGGAAAAAGCCTGGGCTGCCTACCTCGGTGCCCGGGCCGAGCTCGATGCCGCCGAGCAGAACGCTCTTTCTGCCCAAGGAAGCATAAAAGCAGCGGAGATTGAGTTGGAAAACGCGAAACAATCGAAGCTTGCCCTCCAAAAGGAGCTTAAACTTGCGGAAGCGTCTTTAGTAGCGGCACAACACGAATGGAACGAGATTCAAAGCGGCTCCGGCGCCAGCGAGGCCCAGCGCAAGCAGAAGGAACTGGCGCTGCAGGCGGCACAAGATGCTTTGACCTTAGCCCGGCAGAAGTACGAAAACGCCGATAAAACTATAGAGAAGGCGGAGCTAAACCTTTCCTTAGCGCAGAAAAAGGCCGAGCAAGCGGCGCTCTCTGCCAGCCTGGAGGTCAAAGCGGCCGAAATTGAATTGGAAAACGCGAAACAGGCAAAGTTGGCCCTTCAAAGAGAGGTCGAACTTGCGCAGGCATCTTTACTCGTAGCGGAAGCGGAATGGAAGGCGGTTTGGGAAAACACTTACGCCAGCGAACTCGATCGCGAAAAGAAATGGCTGGCCCTTCAGGCGGCGGAAAACGCTTTAGATTTGGCCGAGCAGAAGTACGAGAACGCCGACGAAACCATAGAAAAGGCGGAACTCAACCTTTCCCTGGCGCAGAAAAAGGCGGAGCAAGATGCACAAACGGAGGTGAAAGCGGCGGAGATTGAATTAGAAAACGCGAAACAGACAAAATTGGCCCTCCAAAAGGAGCTTAAGCTCGCGGAAGCCTCTTTGATTGCAGCGCAGCACGAATGGAACGAGATCCAAAGCGGCTCCGGTACCAGCGAGGCCGAGCGAAAACAGAAGGAACTGGCGCTCCAGGCGGCGCAAGAGGCCCTGACCCTGGCCCAGCGCAAGTACGAAAATGCAGACGATTCAATAGAGAAGGCCGCGCTGGAGCTTTCCATAGCAAAGCAAAGGGCTGGAAGCGGTTCCGATACAGTTTCTAAAGCAGCGGCAAACGTCACTGTTGCCTGGGCGGCTTACGCGGCTACACTGCCGACGGTAACGGCGCCGGTGAGCGGAAAAGTCATTGGTTTAAACGTTGTTGCAGGCGCGGCCGTTAAAAGCGGTTCAT
>JASEJH010000245.1 GCA_030016455.1 Thermoanaerobacteraceae bacterium | reverse complement strand
GTAAGTTCTTCGGTCGCCTTCCGGGCCAGAAGATCGGCCTCTTCGGCAAATTCAGAAATGAATTCCACGGTTTGGCGTACATCTGCCAGTGCCGTGCCGAGGTCCCGCACCGCCTTACTGGCCCGGGCAGCCACCTGCGCGGTGGACTCTATCTGTTGCAGCACCCGGGCTGTAGACTCCTGCACCTGCTCGGCCTGCTCCGACGTACGGTCCGAGGCCCCTGCCAGCGCCTGGGCCCTTTCACCGAGGCCGTGGAAGGCCGCCGTGATGCGGTTCAGGGTAGCCGTAGTGCTGGCAGAGGCCGCGGCAGCCCCCCGGGCGTTCTGCCGGAGTTCGTCCGCAAAGCGGCCGATTTCTTCGGCTGTATCCTGCAACCGGCTGCCCAGCCGGTGTAAATTGGCCAGCATAACTCCAAAAGACCGGGCCAGTTTGCCGATCTCGTCCCGGGAAACGATGTCGAGTTCCTGCGGGGTCAGGTCGCCCTGGGCGATGCGGTTTACCTGCTCCTCCAGCCGCCGGACCGGATCCGCAATGGTCCGCGAGATATAAAGGGCCACGGCGACACCAAGAACCAAGCTGGCCAGCCCCAAAACCGTGTAAATGATCAGCACCTGCCGGACCCGGGCGGCGTTGGCCCCCACCGCCCTGTCCATCAGCTTCTGCTGGTACGCGATGAACTCCTCTCCCTGGGCAATTACCCCGCGCACCGTTCCACGTTTACTGACAGTCAAACGAACGACCTCGGCCAGTTTCTCCTGGTCCGTAAGGTCGGGGCGTTCACGCACCGCAAGAATTGTTTCTGCATAAACCTCCTCAAACCCCGTAATCGCATGGTTCAAACCCGCGAATAGAACCCGCTCCTCCTCGGTGGTAAGGCCCTGCTCGATTTCGGATAGCAATTCCTTTACCTGTTGCGCATGCTGGCGAAACTCGTTCTCGTATTCTTTGTTCCCCGTAAGAAGATAGGTGCGGAGCATCAACGCCTCGTACTCAACGGCCGACAGAAGGTCCTTCGTCTGGCTGACCAGCCGGACGCGGTGCTGAATCAGATCACTGTAAGAACGCTGCATCCACCAGACGTTTCCCAGGGCCAGGAAGACCAGGACCAGAAAGACCAGAAACACACCCAGGTAGCCGGACAGAATCTTTTGCCTTATCGTCATTGGTTTTCTCCCTTGCTTTTATTTCTCCAGTACCCCAAAAGGCTGCTGTGGTGCACTCATGCTCTGGTCCTGATACGAGGCACCGCGCCGGAAGTTCACCACCGCCGGTTTCCGCGGCGGGTTATTTCTCTACGATCGCCCGTACCAGGGGACGAATCTTTGGCGGTCTGGCGGCAATCGTGTAGGCCGTGGCCACAAGTTGCCGGGCTTCGTCTGCACCCTTATCCCGTGCCAGAACATAGGCCAAAGGCTCGCCGGCTTCGACCTCCGTCCCGACCTTGGCCGCCAGCACAACTCCCACCGCCGGGTCAACCGCATCCTCCTTGCGCGCCCGCCCGGCACCGAGGACGCGAGCGGCCTCGCCGACTCCCAGGGCGTTGATCTGAACCACATACCCCGCCCTGGGACTTGAAACCGGAATCTTCTGCGGCGCCTGCGGCAGGATCCCCGGGTCGTCCGCCACGCGCGGATCGCCGCCCTGCGCCGCCACCCATTCTTTGAACTTGGCCAGCGCCCGGCCGTCCCACAGCATCTCCTCGAGTCGTGCCCGCGCTGCCGCGGCATTCGTGGCCAATCCGGCCAGCATGAGCATCCGCGTCCCAAGTTCCAGACACAACTCGGTGAGGTCGAGCGGACCCCGCCCTTTGAGCGTTTCCACCGCTTCGGCCACCTCCACCGCGTTTCCGACGGCGTAACCGAGGGGCTGATCCATGTCGGTGATCAGGGCCGTCACCCGCCGCCCCGCATGCTTGCCGATGTCCACCATCAGGCGCGCGAGTTCGCGGGCAGTTCCCGGATCCTGCACAAAGGCACCGCTACCCGTTTTTACGTCCAGGACAATGGCATCGGCGCCGCACGCCAGTTTCTTGGACATTATGCTGGCCGCGATCAGCGGGATGCTGTCCACCGTGGCCGTAACGTCGCGCAGGGCGTAAAGCTTTTTGTCCGCCGGGACCACCGTTTCCGTCTGGGCCACCACCGCCACGCCCACCCGGTTTACCTGGGACACGAACTCCGCAGGACCGAGCGCCGTCTTGAAGCCGGGGATGGACTCGAGTTTGTCAATCGTACCGCCGGTGTGTCCCAGGCCCCGGCCCGACACCTTCGCCACCTTGGCCCCGGCTGCCGCCAGAAGCGGCGCCAGAACCAGGGTCGTTTTGTCGCCGACACCCCCGGTGGAGTGTTTGTCCACCTTGATCCCGGCAATGTCCGAAAGGTCCACCCGCTGCCCGGAACGCACCAGCGCCTCGGTGAGCGCGACGGTTTCCGCAGCGTTCAACCCGCGGATGTAAACGGCCATCAGCCAGGCCGCCACCTGGTAATCGGGAATCTCACCCGCAACGTATTTCTCGATGAACCAGGAGATCTCTTCGGGTGAAAGGCGCTCCCCGTCACGCTTCTTCTTAATGATCGCGTACGCCTGCAACCTCATCCCCCCTGCACGCCAGCCGTTGCTTCTCGCGCGGCGGTAGCGCCTCCGGCGGGTTTCCCCAGCCGGAATCAAGCCTGGCGGTGTGAGCAAAAGCTGCGGGTTTTTCTTTGATTAGATTGTTTCGCTGCCGCTTTCCCGATTCCTGCCGCCCGTCCCGCAAACCGTCACAACCCGGATTTTCGCTTCCGTAAACACAAGGCCCCAAGAGCCGTACTGTGCGTTTCCCCGGTTGGTTTTGCCTGCCCATCAGTCAAAACAATCGAGTAGGAGGGGGCGGTTAGCCCCCGTCCTCTCACACCACCCGGCATGCG
>JASEJH010000244.1 GCA_030016455.1 Thermoanaerobacteraceae bacterium | reverse complement strand
AGTGTGGACCGCCTCGCCCGGATCATGCTGGCGCTTGAAAAGAGGGGCTGCCACAACATCAACCTGGTGAGCCCCACCCACTTCGTGCCGCAAATCCTGGCCGCGCTTCTGAAGGCGTCCGCGGAGGGGCTTAACCTGCCGCTGGTTTACAACACCAGTGGCTACGAGAAGCTGGAGACCTTGAAACTGCTGGACGGCGTGGTGGACATCTACATGCCCGATTTCAAGTACACCGACCCGAAAGTCGCGGCCAAATACTCCGGAGCCAAGGATTACCCGGCGGTAGTCAAAGAGGCGCTCAAAGAGATGCAGCGCCAGGTGGGAGACCTGGCGCTCGACGACCGGGGCATCGCCACCCGCGGGCTGCTCGTACGCCACCTGGTCCTGCCGGAAAACCTGGCCGGTACCGCGGAAGCGATGGATTTCCTGGCTCGCGAGGTGTCTCCCCGGTGCTTCGTCAACATTATGGACCAGTATTACCCCGCGTACCGTGCCTGGGAGTTCCCGCCGCTTGACCGGCGCATCACCGCCGCAGAGTTCCGCGCCGCTCTAAAAATCGCGCAGGAAAAAGGCCTCCGCGTCTACTATGACTAACCTGTAAATACTTGACTTCTGACCCCAATTCTTATCCTGTAAGCCCAAGCGCCCGGCGGTAGCAGTCGGCGGCTTCCCGCCGGCGGCCGAGTTCCGCCAGGATGCTGGCCTTAAGGCTCCAGAGCCGCCGGTCTTCCGGAACGGCCTTCACAAGGTGTTCAAAGATACCGAGGGCTTCGTCGAAACGCTCCAAGCCCGCGAGACAGGCGGCCTGGTTAAGAAAAAACGTATGACTCTCGGGCCCGCCGAGCGCAACGGCCTTCTTGTACAAGGCGAGGGCTTCCAAACGCCTCCCCGCCGCTTCCAGAGAGACTGCCAGATTGTTCAAAAGAACACCGTCCTCCGGGTCCTTCTCCACCAGTGCCGTGAGGATGGCGAGGGCCTCGTCAACCCGGCCCAGCTTGACGTAAGCAACGGCGAGATTGGCGCGGGCGGTCGTATTTTGCGGTTCCATTTCCTGGGCGAGTTCGAAACAACAGGCCGCTTCGCCGTACCGCCGGAGATTGAAGAGGCTGAATCCCTTGTTGTTCAACAGGTCCGCGCCGTCGGCCCCCAGTCGCTGCGCTTTTTCGTAGCACTCCAGCGCCTCCGCATAGCGGCCGAGCCGGTTGAGGGCAAGCGCAGTATTTAGCAAAAGGCCGGCGTCCCGTCCCCCGGTGGCACGGGCCTCCTGGAAACACTTCAGTGCCCCTTCCACCTGCTCCAAGGACAAAAGACATAAGCCTTTCTGGTTCAAAATCGTGCTATGGCTCAGGCCGGCGGCCAGCGCCCGGTTAAAATACGAAAGCGCCCTCCCGGCCTCACCGCATGAAAGGAGATAGCTTCCGACGGCCGCAAGAATCCAGCCCCGGTCCTTCAAACCTTTGGGCAATCTCGGCCAGGACGTGATGCTCTCCAGGTGAAAAATGTTTCCTCCGGAACCCGACTGCGACCAGAGCCGCTTGATGTGCCAGACCGCCCGCTCGATGCGCCCTAATTTGAAACACAACTGCCCTGCGCGGAGGTTCAAATCGGTTCGCCGGGGGTATTCCCGCAGCGCCCGCTCCACAAGCCAGAGCGCGGCCTCCTCCAACCCCAGCGCCGCGCAGAACCGTGCCGCGGTTTTGCAGAAAAGCGGACTTTTGAGCCAAGATTTCAGCACCACCAAAGGATCCCGGATTAGGATCAGCATGCAGCAGCCACCTCCTGAGCCGGTATGTTCCAGACTAACCTTCTGTAATGTAGAAATAGAGTTTGCCGGGTCGGTTAGTTTTTCCTTCCTTATATGGAAAAAATATGTTGTCAAATTCTCCTTTTTCCAGCCTGTTCTTAACAAAAAACGCGAATTTATGCGCAGCCTGCCCTAAAATCGGGACTTACGCGGAAAACTTGCGCGCGGCCGAAATCATGGTATGCTTGTAGTGAAAAAAACCATCAAACCGGAGGGAAGATGTTCGCTTCGGAAAGACCGCTGCACGGAAAAGTAGCCCTGGTGACCGGGGCCGGACGGGGGATCGGCGCGGCCATCGCCCGGGAGCTGGCGCGGCACGGCGCCGGCGTAGCCGTCAACTACCACACCTCGGCGCATGAAGCGGACAGGGTAGCCTCTATTTGCCGGGCGCACGGCAACGGCGCCATGGCTTTTCAGGCAAATATCGCCGACCCGGCGGCGGTGGAAAAACTCTTCACCGCGGTGGAAGAAACCCTCGGTCCCGTGGACATCCTGGTCAACAACGCCGGCGTCGGGCTCCGCCGCCTCTTGGCTGAAACCACGGACCGGGAGTGGGATACGCTTCTCGGCGTGAACCTCTCGGGCGCCTTCTACTGCTGCCGGCGGGCGCTGGGAACAATGATCCGCCGCCGCTGGGGCCGGATCATCAACATCGCCTCGGTTTTCGGCCTGACCGGCGCGGCCTATGAAGCCGCCTACGCCGCCGCCAAGGGAGGGATCATCGCCCTCACCAAGTCGCTGGCCCGCGAGGTGGGCAGCGCCGGGATTACCGTAAACGCTGTCGCCCCGGGCCCGGTGGAGAGCGACATGCTGCGCGAGGGACTAACCGTTACCGAACTTGCCACGCTCGCCGCGGACATCCCTTCCGGCCGCCTGGGGAAACCGGAAGACGTCGCCGGCGCTTGCGCCTTTCTGGCCTCTCCGGCCGCGGCCTTCATCAACGGCCAGGTGCTGTGCCTTGACGGCGGCTGGCTGCCGTAAACGGGGGTCAGAAGCAAGAAGTCAGAGGTCGGAGGTGAGAGGCCGGAGGTGGGAAGTCGGAGGTTGGACGCAGGCCGCCGCACGCAGGACGTTAAAAAACCAAAACCTGACAGCCCATAAGTTGCCAATTACACGGAAAAGGGTTATAATTTATTGAGGTGAAAGT
>JASEJH010000243.1 GCA_030016455.1 Thermoanaerobacteraceae bacterium | reverse complement strand
GGCGCGCTGGAGTTTAAAAGGCCCCAGGGCCACCGGCGTATCCGCTTCCTCCGCCGCAGGAAGGGCCGTAGACAACTCCGCCTCTCCCAGGAGGCTCAGGGTGGCTACCCCAAAACCAAGGTACTTGAGAAACTCCCGTCGTTGTAGCGTTTTCACATGCTGCCCCCCTTTGAAAAGATTGACTCGCTTTACAAAATAGAACGCGATACTGTATTTTTCGACATAAATCACCTTTTTCCTGCTTAAAAACCCTTCTTTTACAAAGAAAAATCCCCGGAAACCCGAGGAAATAAAGGATAATTTAGCTAAAACGTGAATTTAGAACAAAATTGCCGTAAAACTCTCCCCCACCGGCCAGTCGAAGCCGAAAAACGCAGCTACCGTTGCCCCCACATCGGCGAAAGTGGCGCGCGTTCCGAGCGGTGCGCCGCCTGCAAGCCGGGGACCCCAGACCAGGAGCGGCACGTACTCCCGCGAATGGTCGGTGCTCGGCGTGGTCGGATCGCACCCGTGGTCGGCGGTGATGAACAGCATACCGTCTGCCGCAACCGCTCCCATGAGCTCCGGCAAAGCCGAATCGAACTCCTTGAGCGCCCGGGCAAACCCGTCGGGGTCGTTCCGGTGGCCGTAGAGGGTGTCAAAATCCACCAGATTGGTGAAAACCAGCCCCGGCGCCATCTCTTGCACGGCCGCGATCGTTTTCCGGATGTTGTCGGGGTTGTTCTTCACCGGGATGCTCCGGGTGACTCCCCGGCCGGCGAAAATGTCCTGAATTTTTCCCACTCCCACCACGGCATAACCCCGGGAGACCAGCGCCTCCAGGACCGTGGGGCGCGGCGGCGGCAGGGAAAAGTCGTGGCGCCGCTCCGTCCGCCGGAAACCCCCCGGCCGGCCGGTAAAAGGCCGGGCGATCACCCGCGCCACCGCGTGCTCGCCCGTAAGGATTTCCCTGGCAATCCGGCACATCCGGTAGAGTTCTTCCACCGGGATGACCTCTTCGTGGGCGGCAATCTGGAAAACGCTGTCCGCCGAAGTATAAACAATCGGGCAGCCTGTCCGCAGGTGCTCCGCGCCAAGCTCCTCGACGATGGCCGTTCCCGAAGCCGGCTTGTTCCCAAGCACCCTCCGCCCGATCCGGGCCTCAAAAGTGTCGATGACTTCCGGCGGAAAACCCTGCGGGTAAACGGGAAAGGGGCGGTCGAGCACCACCCCGGCCAGTTCCCAGTGGCCGGTGGTCGTATCCTTGCCGGGCGAACGCTAGGCCATTTTCCCCCATGCCGCCGCCGGATTGGCCGCCGGCGGCACCCCCTTTATGGGCGCAATGTTTCCCAGTCCAAGGCGCTCCAGGTGCGGGAGGTCGAGCCCGCCTACTTTTTCCGCCAGATTCCCGAGAGTGTTGCTTCCGGCGTCTCCGTAGCGGGCGGCATCGGGCAAAGCCCCGACCCCCGCGCCGTCCAAAACCACGATCACTACTTTTCGAATTGCCGCCATTCCTCTTCCTTACCCGGTTCAGGCCCGGGGATGCGAAAGATCGTACACCTCACGCAGTCGCTTGCGCGTGAGGTGGGTGTAAATCTGTGTGGTGCCGATGTCAGCGTGGCCGAGAAGCTCCTGCACCGTCCGGAGATCTGCCCCGTTTTCCAGCAGGTGGGTGGCAAACGAGTGCCTGAGCGTGTGCGGCGAAAGCTGTTTGTTTACGCCCGCCATTCTGGCGTACTTTTTGAGCAGCTTCCAGAAAGCCTGCCGCGTCAACCGCTCGCCCCGCGAATTAATGAAAAGGGCGCTGCCGCCGTACCCGCCGGCCAAAACCTGCCGCCCCCGGTCCAGGTATTCGCGCAGGCACCGCCGGGCGATCCGTCCGACCGGAACCACCCTCTCCCGCGCCCCCTTGCCGAAAACGCGGACGTAAGCGGCCTCAAAGTTGATGTTTTCCACGTTGAGCCCCACCAGTTCCGAAACCCGTACTCCGGTTGCGTAGGCAAGCTCCAGCATCGCCCGGTCGCGCAGGCCTGTTGGGGTGTTACAGCGCGGTACTATGAGTATCCTGCCCACCTCTTCCGGGGTTAAAACCCGGGGCAGCCGCTGGATGAGCTTCGGCGAACTGAGTTCCACCGTCGGGTCCTCTTTCAGCGAGTCCACCCGTACCAGGTATCCGCAAAAGGCCTTCAGCGCTGCCAGCCGGCGGGCAACCGTCGCCGCTGTAAGTCCGGCCTGCTGGAGCTCTAAAAGATAAGCCAGGACGGCGTCCCGCAAACCCTCGGGAACCGTAAAACGCCGGCGCTGGAGAAAGGCGATGAAATGCGCAAGATCCGAGCGGTATGCCAGGATGGTGTTCTGGGCCAGCCCCCGTTCCACCCGGAGGTGGTCGAGAAACTCCTGCACCCAACCTGCAAGCACTTGTTACTCTCCCCTAACAGTTCTCCCCGTTGGTCACCGGCAAAGACCTGCTCTTTCCGGTCTTCAAGAATTCGCCCTCGAAATAAAAAACTCCTCCCCGCTTCCAGGGAGAACCACAGGGGCGCAAGTACGTCGTAAATTGATAAATTCACAGATTTCCCGCGTAATAATCCTTAAGCCGCATGATCAGGTTTTCCAGGAAATTTTCGCCAGCGCCTTTTCCCCTTTCGACAACCTCTTCGGCTACGGGGCGCGCCTCCCCTGAAACAGCCGGCTTTCGCAAAAAAGGAGCCTTCATGGTCCCCGTCCGCGCGACCTCGAAGAACAGAACGGCCAGAAACGTCAACAACAGAAAAAGCCCCAGCATCCTGAACAGCCGCTCCCGCACCCTGGTTAAAAAGATGACCACCACCGCTTTTACCCTCCTTCCAGGTAAGAGTCTACCAGACCAAGCGCGTTAACAAAAATCCTTTCTCACTGTCCCAAAAAGGGCAGCACGACCCCCGCCATTCCCGGCACCACGTAAGACTCGACCACCCCCGCCCCCGAAGCAGC
>JASEJH010000242.1 GCA_030016455.1 Thermoanaerobacteraceae bacterium | reverse complement strand
AGTTGAGTGCGGGGTAAGTGGTGGGTGGCAGGCTGAATAGTTACGGCAGGGGACGAAATACTCCTCGCCTTTCTTGCACCTCCAGGCTAAAATAAAAACAGGTGCCTTACCCGGTTTCTGGGACACCGCGGTGGAAGAAAGCGCCGGCGAAGATTGCGCGTGGCCGCTACCAAGCTAAGGCAGATCGTCACCGCGGTCGGCGAAGGGGCAACCGCAGCGCTGATAGTTTCGAAGAGATCGTCATCCTTACCGGCAAAAGAAAAACCGGGTATAAGACGGCGCCCGAGCCCGGAAAGGAGCGGTAAGATGCCCGCGAGAAGAGCTTTTCGCCTTGCCGTCTGCCAGTTTCAGGTAAGTCCTTCAAAGGAAGCGAACCTCGCCCGGGCGCGGGAATTCATCCGGCGCGCGGCGGCTGAAGGCGCCCGCCTGGTAGTACTGCCGGAGATGTTCGTTTGTCCTTATGTAGCGGAACTCTTCCCGCGCTACGCGGAAAGCTTCCCCGACGGCGAAGCCCTCCGGATGCTCCGGGAAGCCGCCCGCGAAGAAGAACTCTTCCTGGTCGGCGGCAGCATTCCCGAACGCGAAGGGGAAAAACTGTACAACTCCTCTTTCGTCTTTGATCCCGGCGGGAACCTGCTGGCCCGCCACCGCAAGGTCCACCTCTTCGACGTGGACCTTCCCGGCGGGCTTTCTTTCCGGGAGTCCGCCACCCTAAGCCCCGGAGCCGGCGCCACGGTAATAAACACCCCTCTCGGAACCATCGGTGTGGCGGTCTGCTTCGACATCCGGTTCCCGGCGCTTTTCAGCGAAATGGCGTGCAAGGGGGCCGAGATCGTCGTTATTCCGGGTGCTTTCAACCTGATCACCGGCCCGGCCCACTGGGAACTGCTGCTCCGCGCCCGTGCCGTTGACCACCAGGTTTACACCGTCGGGGCAGCGCCCGCCCGGGATTCCCGGGCCGCCTACGTGGCTTTCGGCCACTCGATGGTCGTCAACCCGTGGGCGGAGGTCATCGCCCGCGCCGGCCCGGAAGAAGCGGTCCTCACGGCGGAAATTGACCTCAACCACGTGACACGCGTCCGCCGCGAACTTCCGCTGCTAAATACAGAAGCAAGGAGTATGAATCAGAGGCCGGAATTGTAGCGATGATTCGCAGCGCGAATTTCTCACCTGAATGCTTCTGGATTCTAACTCCTGAATTCCGACCCTGATTTCCGGCTAAGGAGGTATAAAGATGCTCCTCGTTACTGGCGCCACGGGGCTCGTCGGCAGGACCTTGGTAAAGGAACTCCTTGGCGCGGGTCTCAAAGTCCGCTGCCTGGTCCGGGACCCGGGCAGGGCGTTCGCTCTCCTCGGCGAAGCTCCGGAATATGCCCCCGGGGATGTCACCGACTACGGGTCGGTCCACCGGGCAGCGAGCGGGACGCGGGGCGTGGTACACCTGGTGGCAATCATCCGGGAGCGCGGGGAGCGCACCTTCCGGCAGATAAATGTAGAGGGCACCGCCAACGTCGTCCGGGCGGCGGAGGCCGCGGGCGCATACCGCCTCATCCACGTGAGCGTGCTCGGCGCCAGAGGCTGGCCAGAATACCGCTACACCCACTCCAAGTGGGAGGGCGAACAAATTGTCCGCCAGAGCGCGCTCGACTGGACGATCATCCGCCCCTCGTTGATTTACGGCCCCGGTTTTGGCTTTTTCGACCGGATGGACCAGTCCGTCCGGCTCTCGCCCCCGCCGTTTGTGGGCTACCCCTCTTGCAGAACTCGTTTTCAGCCGATCGCCGCCCGGGATGTCGCCCGCTGCATCGTCATCTCCCTGCAGGATCCCCGGACAATCCGCCGGACCTTTGAAATCGGCGGGCCGGAGCACCTCACCTATGCCGAAATGCTGGACGTTTTTCTCGCCGCCAAAAAAATCAGGCGCATCAAACTCCCCGTGCCGGTGAGCCTCCTGCGCCTGACTGTTCCCCTGCTGGAAAAGATCCTGTCCGACCCCCCCGTAACCGCCGTGGAGTTGAAACAGTTGGAGGTAAATAACACCACGGACCCCGACGCCGTCGAAAAACACTTCGGCTTCAAGCCGGTGCGTTTCCGGGAGGGGATAGCGGAATTGCTCCGAACAAAGGATCAGGTTTGACCCCGGAGGTACTTCTCCGCACTCAGCGCCGCGACGGCACCGTCGGCCACCGCCGTGACGATCTGGCGCAAAGGCTTGCGGCGCACGTCGCCGGCGGCGAAAAGCCCCGGCGTTTTGGTAGCCATTTTTTCGTCGGTGATCACGTAACCGTGCTGGTCAAGCTCGGCCAGGTCCCTCACGAGGTACGAAGACGGTTTCACCCCGACGTAAACGAAGACGCCGCTTACCGGTATCACTTTCTCTTCGCCGGATTGCAGGTTCCTGACCCGGATTCCTTCCACCGTGTTCGTGCCGATGATTTCCTGCACTTCGGTATTCAAAACCACTTCGACCTTGGGATCGGCGAACAGTTGTTCCTGGAGGGCCTTGGCCGCCCGGAGGCGGTCCCGGTTGTGGATAACGGTCACCTTCTCCACGAACCGGGTGAGGTAAACCGCCTCGTGTACGGCCGCATCTCCGCCGCCGACCACCGCCACCTTCTCGTCCCGGAAAAAGAAGCCGTCGCAGACCGCGCAGTAGGAAACCCCCCGGCCCCGCAGTTCCTCCTCGCCCGGAACACCAAGCGGGGTCGGGCCGCTGCCGGTGGCCAGGATCACCGCCCGCGCCGAGATGCTTTCCTGCATCGTGCGGAGGACGAACCCCTCCCGTGCTTCCAGGATTTCCGCCACGTCTGCCGTCTTGAACGCCGCGCCCAGCCGCCTGGTCTGCGCCTCCATCCGGGCGATGAGCTCCGCACCGGTAATCGGTTCGGGAAAACCGGGGTAGTTTTCGATCTTGTCCGCTGTCAAGACCCTTCCTCCGAGAGCCCCCCGTTCAACGATTATCAGGTTCATCTTGG
>JASEJH010000241.1 GCA_030016455.1 Thermoanaerobacteraceae bacterium | reverse complement strand
GTTTATCCTGGCTATTGACGTGCGGCTATGGCCCGGTATCACGACCCAGTTGGGTTACGCCATTCCGGTGGCTACGGCCGGGATGCTGGTCGCCATCCTGCTTGATTCCCGGATCGCGGTAGTGACGGTCGTAACTACGGCGATTACGGCCGGGATGATGACGAACAGCCAACTCCAGTTTATCCTTTCCGGCTTTATAACCGGCGTCACCGGGGTTTACAGCGTCTCCCGGGTGAGCCGCCGGGGCGATCTGCTTTGGGCCAGCCTTTACGTGAGCATTGCCGCCATCCTGGCGATATTTGCGCTGGGCCTCGCGCTGGGGACGCCGATCAACATCTTAGTCTTGGCGAGCCTGGGGCTTGGTATCTTTAACGGGTTGCTTTCCTCGGTTTTGACAAACGGCGCTTTGCCGGTGTTTGAGCACTTGTTCGGGATCACCTCCCCGGTCAGGCTGCTGGAATTGACCAACCCCGGGGAGCCGCTGCTGAAACGGCTGCTGATGGAAGCGCCGGGGACTTACCACCACAGCATCGTCGTGGGCAACCTGGGTGAAGCGGCGGCGGAGGCGATCGGCGCGGAAGTACTGACGGTGAGGGCGGGAGCATACTACCACGACATCGGCAAGCTCCGCCGGCCCTATTTTTTTGTGGAGAACCAGATGGGGCAGGACAACCCTCATGACAAGTTAGCGCCGACGCTCTCCACGCTGATCATCATCTCCCACGTCAAGGACGGGCTTGAGGTCGCCCGCGAGTACAAGCTGCCGGAGAAGATCGTGGCGATTATCGAGCAGCACCACGGCACCAGCCTCGCGGGGTACTTCTACCAAAAGGCGCAGGGTCTTGACCAGAAAGACGCGCCGAGTGAAGCCGATTTTCGCTATCCGGGACCGAAGCCCCAGACGCGTGAGGCGGCCATCGTAATGCTGGCGGATGCGGTGGAAGCGGCGGTTCGCTCCCTGGGCCGGCTGGCGCCGGGGCAGGTCGAGGGCTTGGTGCGCCGGATCATCAAAGATAAACTCCGGGACGGGCAACTCGACGAGTGTGCCCTGACCTTCCGGGATCTCGAGTTGATTGCGGCGGCGTTTGTCCGGGTGCTGAGCGGTATTTTCCACAGCCGGGTGGAGTACCCGCGCGAGCGTCCGGAACCTGCAGGGAGCAAAACAACAGTTTCCAGGGAAGGGGGAGCTGCCGGTGGCGGTAATAGTCCAGAATCTGCAGGAAGAGATAGCGGTAACGGAGAGGATCGAGTCGGCGGCCCGGCAGGCGGCTGAGCATGTTCTGGCGGTTTTGAGTCCGGCAGGCGAGGTAGAACTCGGGATAACTTTTGTGGATGACGCCGCCATCCGGGATCTGAACCGGCGTTACCGGTCGAAGGACCGGGCTGCGGACGTCCTCTCCTTTCCCATGGGGGAAGAAGAACCGCTGGAAAACGGCACCCGCGTCCTGCTTTTGGGTGACGTCGTAATCTCATTGCCGACCGCGGCCCGCCAGGCCGAGGCGGATTTGGCTGCTGAAGTCGCGCGGCTGGTTGTGCACGGGGTTTTGCATCTCCTGGGTTACGACCACGAGCGGGAAGAGGATGCCGTGCGGATGCGGGCCCGGGAAGAAGAAATCCTGCAGCGCTTGGGTGGTGCGAGCAGTGGCGGATGAAGAGCTGGTGGCGCAGGCGCTAAAGGCAAGGGAACAGGCCTACGCTCCTTATTCCGGTATCCGGGTGGGGGCGGCGCTGAAGGTGCGGGACGGCAGTGTTTTTACGGGCGCAAACGTCGAAAACGCTTCCTACGGCCTTACCATCTGTGCCGAACGGGTTGCGGCGGTCAAGGCTGTGACCGCGGGACACCGGGAGTTTGTGGCCATCGCCGTCGCCTGGGACCGGGAAGGCTTCTGCCGCCCGTGCGGCGCCTGCCGCCAGACCCTTCACGAATTTAGCCCCGTCATGCGGGTGCTGATGGTGAGCGCGTCGGGAGACTATGAAGCGGAGAATCTGGCGGCGCTTTTGCCGCGTGCGTTTAATCAATGACTGAAAAGGAGCACCGTTCCGGGTTCGTCAGCATCGTCGGCCGGCCCAACGTGGGCAAATCAACGCTACTCAACCGCCTGGTGGGGCGCAAGGTGGCCATCGTTTCCGACCGGCCCCAGACCACCCGGCACCGGATTTTATCCGTCCTGACGCTCCCGGAAGCCCAGATCGTTTTCCTGGATACGCCGGGCATTCACAAGCCGCGCCACCAACTGGGCGAGTACATGGTCAAGGTGGCGCTCGGAACGCTCCGGGAAGTGGACCTGATCCTGTTTCTCGTGGAGGCGCACGCCGCTTTCGGGGCGGGAGACGGTTTCATCCTGGAGCGGATAAAAGAAGCGGGAACGCCGGCGATTCTTTGCATCAACAAGGCGGACCTGGTGCCCCGAAAATCGCTCCTCCCGCTGATTGACGACCTGCAGCACAAGCATGATTTTCGGGCGATCGTGCCGGTTTCTGCCCTAACGGGGGAAAACACCGACCGGCTGGTGGAAGCGGTTGTAGCGGAGCTGCCGCCCGGGCCCCGGTACTACCCGGCGGAAACGGTGACCGACCAGCCGGAGCAGTTGGTAATCGCGGAACTGATCCGGGAAAAGATCCTGCAACTCACCCGGGAAGAGGTGCCGCACGGGGTGGCCGTGGTGGTGGAGGAGATGGTTCCCCGGCCCAGAGACCTCCTTTACATCCGGGCGGTGGTTTATACCGAACGGGAGTCGCACAAAGGGATCCTGGTCGGCCAGGGGGGACAGATGCTCAAGAAAATCGGCCGGCTTGCCCGGGAGGAAATCGAGGCGCTTTTTGGGTCCAGGGTTTACCTGGATCTCTGGGTGAAGGTCAGGCCGCACTGGCGGCGGGAAGAAGCCTTTCTGCGCCGCTTCGGCTACTTACCTGAGTAACGCCGGGAGAAGCCGGAAAACTCTCGCCCCACGAATTGACATCCCGTATGGAAACTGCT
>JASEJH010000240.1 GCA_030016455.1 Thermoanaerobacteraceae bacterium | reverse complement strand
TTTTCCTTATCGGCCATGTCACCAAGGAAGGGATCTTGGCGGGGCCGCGGCTTCTGGAGCACGCAGTTGACGTGGTGCTCTACCTGGAGGGTGACCGGAACTACACCTACCGGATTCTGCGCGGGGTGAAAAACCGCTTCGGGGCCACGAACGAGATCGGGGTTTTCGAGATGCGGGAGGGAGGGCTGGTGGAGGTACCGAACCCTTCGGTTTTTTTCCTCGGGTCGAAGCAGGGCGAGGCGGTGGTGGGATCGGTAGCGGTGCCGACGCTCCAGGGCACACGGCCGCTGCTGGTGGAGGTGCAGGCGCTGGTCTGCGGGAATCCCTTCGGGATGCCCCGGCGGATGACCGCGGGCTGCGATGCCAACCGGGCGGCGCTCTTAATCGCAGTCCTCGACAAGAAGGTGGGGCTCCGGTTGGGAAACAGCGACACCTACATCAACGCGGTGGGCGGGGTGAAGCTGGTAGAACCGGCGGTCGACCTGGCGATAGCGGTGGCCGTGGCTTCAAGTTACCGGGAGATACCGGTTTGGCCCAGTACGGTGGTCATCGGCGAGGTTGGTTTAACCGGGGAAATTCGGCCGGTTAGCGCCCTTGATGTCCGCCTCAAAGAGGCTGCGAAGCTGGGTTTCAAGCGGGCGATCGTCTGTGCCGGACAGCACGTCAAAGACTACCTGGAAACGATCAGGGTAACCAATGTTGCCGAAGCGATCGAGGCAGCGCTGCAGGAGTAAGGGAGGAACGCCAGATGGACGACCGGTTGCTGAATATTCTACGCCAGGTTGCGCCCGGGACGCCGCTCCGGGAAGGTCTCGAACACATCCTGCGTTCTGAGAATGGGGCGTTGATTGTAGTCGGCGACAGCGAACGCGTACGCGAGATCGCGGAAGGCGGGTTTGTCGTCAACGCCGACTTTTCACCGGCTCGTCTGTACGAACTGGCGAAAATGGACGGCGCCATCATCCTCACCGAGGACGCTAAACGGATTGTGGCCGCCAACACCCAGCTTGTTCCCGACCTGAACATCCCTTCCTCCGAAACCGGCATCCGGCACCGGACGGCCGAGCGGGTGGCAAAGCAGACCGGCACCCTGGTAATCTCGATCTCGCAGCGGCGGGGCGTTATCACCGTCTACAAGGGGTCCACCAAGTACGTGCTGCGCGATCTTGAGGTGGTCCTGGCCAAGGCGAACCAGGCGGTCCAGACCCTGGAGAAATACCGGGCGGTCTTAAGTCAAGCGATGGTCAACCTCACGGTGCTGGAGTTTGAGGATGCGGCGACCCTGTTAGAAGTCACCAAGGCGATCCAGCGCACCGAAACAACCCTCCGGGTGGTTAAGGAGATCGAGTTTTACATCTGCGAACTTGGCAGCGAGAGCCGTTTGATCGTGATGCAGGTGGAGGAACTGATCTCCAACGTACGGGAAGAGGGGCTCCTGGTGATTAAGGACTATTCGGTCGTAAAGGAAAAAACGCCCGAAGATATCCTGGAAGTGATCGGGAGCTGGCCGGCCGAGGACATCCTCGACCTTTCCCTGATCGCCCGGGCGCTGGGCTATTCGGGGGGTACGGGGATCCTGGACCAGAGCGTATCGCCCCGCGGCTACCGGATTTTGAGCCGCATTCCCCGGCTGCCCCTGCCGGTTATCGAAAACATTGTTAAGACTTTCGGCAACTTCAACCGGATCCTGCAGGCTTCTGTTGAGGAACTGGATAACGTCGAGGGAATCGGCGAGGCGAGGGCGCGCCTGATCAAGGAAGGCCTGAAGCGGTACTGGAACGAATTGTTACAGGAGCGGTACCGCTAAAGAGTCGGGTTTTTCGGTTCGCAAAGAGTTGACACTGCCAGCCAGATGTGTTAAAATGCTCTTTTCTTGACAAAGCTGCCGGATTGTGTTATTCTTATATTATTAACAATTCGGGAGGTGGCGGATTGTTTAAGATTGGTGACAAAGTTGTTTACCCAATGCACGGAGCAGGTGTCATCGAGGCCATCGAGGAGAAAGAGATTTTAGGCGAGAAAAGAGAGTATTACGTGCTCCGCCTCCCTGTTGGCAATATGAAGGTGATGATCCCGATTGCGAACGGTGAGGAAATAGGGTTGCGACAGGTGATTGACAAGCGTGAGGTGCAGAAGATCCTCAAACTCTTGAAGTCTTCCAGCGGTACGATGCCGACTAACTGGAACCACCGCTACCGGATCAACTTGGAGAAGATTAAGAGCGGCAACATTTATGCAGTCGCGGAAGTGGTGCGGAATTTAGCCAGGAGAGAGCGCGAGAAGGGCTTATCCTCGGGCGAAAAACGGATGCTGGAGACGGCAAAACAAATCCTGATCAGCGAACTGGTGCTGGCGACCGAGCTGGAGGAGGAGAAAGCAAAGCGGCTTTTAGACAAAGCATTTGCCTGAGAACAGAATGCGCCGGGGAACTGGCGTAGCTTTTTGAACGAGAAAGAATATTCCATAACCGCCCTTAAAGCATTATGACGGACTCAGGAAAGACCAAAAGGCTCTTCCCGGTTCTTGGCTGGTAGGATCTGGCTTGACCCAGGGCTCCCTGGTTGCGGGTTGGAAGCCGGATGGCTGCAGTCGGATTCTTTACGAGAATGCGGCGGAGTTTCCGGTTTCCGACTTGTTCCGGTTATAAGCCGGGCAGTTTTTAGACCGGTTTCCTTGAAGATACCGGTGCCGGGCTGTATAATTGGGTCAGGAGTAAATAAACTACCTACAAGAAGGGAGGTGGCGTAAATTTTGGCACGCAGGGCGGTATTTTTTATTTTGGTACTTGGTTGCGGGGCCGGGGGAGTTTTTGTAGGACTGAAGTACCTGCGTTTTTTTACTTTTACCGGTTTGACGGCTGCCGGTATTGTGACCGCTTTCGGACTCTTGGGACTGTTAACGGGTATTTTACTTACCCCCCGATTGATTAACGCCGTTATCTGGCTGCTGAAAAAGGGAGAGCAGTACCTCCAGCGGATGCCGGTCA
>JASEJH010000023.1:261-11262 GCA_030016455.1 Thermoanaerobacteraceae bacterium | reverse complement strand
ACCCCCGCCACGTAATCTACGTCTGGGTGGACGCGCTGACCAACTACATCTCGGCGCTCGGCTACGGATCGGGGAACGACGAACTCTTCCTGCGCTACTGGCCGGCCGACGTCCACCTGGTGGGGAAGGACATCGTCCGCTTCCATACGATCATCTGGCCGATCCTGCTGATGGCCGCGGGTATAGAGCTGCCGAAGCGGGTGGTGGGCCACGGGTGGCTGCTCGTGGACGGCGGGAAGATGTCTAAGTCCAAGGGGAACGTGATCGACCCGCACGTTCTCATCGACCGGTACGGGGCAGACGCGGTCCGGTACTACCTGCTACGGGAGCTGCCCTTCGGCGCGGACGGCTACTACCTGGAGGACAACCTGATCGGGCGGATCAACAGCGACCTGGCCAACGACCTGGGAAACCTCCTGCACCGGACGCTGACGGTGTGCGAAAGGTTCGGCGGCGGGGTGGTTTCAGCGCCGGGCGCCCCGGAAGGGCCGGACAAGGAGCTTATCGAGCTGACGCAAGAAACGCCCGATAAAGTGGCCGCGCACGTGGACCGGCTGGAGCTGGCGGAAGCGCTGGCCGCCGTCTGGCAGCCCGTGAGCCGGGCGAACAAGTACCTGGACGAAACCGCCCCCTGGAACCTCGGGAAAGACCCGGCGAGGCGGGAGCGGTTCAACACAGTTATTTACAACGTCCTCGAGGTATACCGCTTCGTTACGGTGCTGCTGTCGCCCTTTATGCCCGGTTTTCCGGAGCGGGTCTGGCCGCAGCTTGGGATTGCCGACCAGCCAGAGCTTCACACCTTCGCCTCGCTCACCTGGGGCCGGTTCCCGCCGGGGGTGAAAGTGCGGCGCGGCGCGCCCCTTTTCCCGCGGATCGAAGTTGGGAAGTGAGTTTCGAACACTCCGGCCGAAAAAGAGCAGTGGGCCTCAACTGGCACCTCCGAACTCCTGATTTGGCTTTCTAAAAGGTTTCGTTTATACAATTAGGACAGTACTTATGGTTTTTACGAAGTGGGGCCTGTATCGGAATGGATGGCGGGAGTAAAAGGCCGGGCAGCCAGGAAGACCGGGAAAACAGCGTCTTGCCACGGGGTATTTTGCAGATGCAACTGACCGATACGCACTGCCACCTCGATGATGAACGGTTTGATCCCGACCGGGCGGCGGTGGTTGGGCGGGCGCGGGCGGCGGGCGTAACGCGAATCATTACGGTGGGCTACGACCTGGCTTCGTCCCGCCGCGGCATTGACCTGGCCGGGTCACTGACCGGGGTTTTCGCCGTGGTGGGGGTGCACCCGCACGACGCCGCGGCGGCGCCGCCGGACTATATCGAGGTGTTGCGGCGGTTGGCGCGGGAGCCGCGGGTGGTGGCCGTCGGGGAGATCGGGCTCGACTTTTACCGTGACCTTTCGCCGCGCCCGGTGCAGCGGGAGGTTTTCGCCGCCCAGCTCCGCCTGGCGCGGGAGCTCGGGCTGCCGGTAGTGATCCACTGCCGTGACGCGCACGGCGAGGTTTGCGAGATTCTAAAGCGTGAGGCGGCGGGGCTTGCCGGGGTGATGCACTGTTTTTCGGGCAGTTGGGAGGAGGCCGAACACTTCCTTGCCCTCGGTTTTCACATCTCCATTGCCGGGCCGGTGACTTTTCCCCAGAGCACCAAGCTGGTGGAAGTGGCCCGGCGGGTGCCGCTCGACCGGCTTTTGCTCGAAACCGACGCCCCTTACCTGACGCCGGTGCCGCACCGGGGGAAGCGGAACGAACCGGCCTATCTGGTGCACACCGCCAGAAGGGTGGCCGAAATCCGCGGGATAAGCCTGGAGGAGCTGGCGTCGGCCACCACGGAGAACGCTGCGCGCCTTTTCGGGCTGGCGTGAAGGGGCTGTTTTCAGAAAAAAGCCGGGGCCGCGGCCGGGAGGATTTGACCGGCCAGCCCCGGTTTCGTTGCTTTGTTTTGGGATTTACGAGGCCTTCTTTCGGCTCTCGTCTTCCGCGGTTAGAGCGGCTATCAGAACCAGCAGGGAGCCTGGTATAAAAGCGAGGCTGGGCGTCGTAAAAGTAGCGGTGCCTAAAAAGGTAATTGTTGCCGCGAGAATTCCTGCAATTAGTACGGTTCGTGTGCGGCGGTACCATGTACCGTAGAGGGCGGCCACAAAAATAAGAGTATACGCGCCTACGTAAGCTGTGTCGAACAAATAAAAACCGCCGTGTTGTTCGAGAAAAACCACTGCTGTCCAGTAACAAGCAGCCAATCCCAAGACGCTGCCGAGAATGCCCAGCCACCGCTTCAAGAGTGTTCCCTTCCTTTCCGGGCTTAAAGTGATAAAGTGCTACGGTACGATATAATCTTGCTTGGTAGTTATAGTCCCGTTAGGGATATGCCCATTAAGATAGGTTTTGTCTTTCCATAACACCCAGGTTCGTCTTGTATTTTAACAAAAAAACCGGGTCAAGGGGTCAAGCGAAAGTTTGGGGCCAGCGGAAAAATTTTGATGAAAATGTTATGGTCCGGGAAGGAAAAGGAGTGGTAAAAGGGTTTGGTTGCGGGAATTCGGAATTTGAAACACCCGACAGGTTAAAGGAGTCGGCGAAGGAATGGCGAAACAGGGTTAAGCGGGGAGGGGTTTTCACCCTGGATTTGCTGTAATCTTCAGTTTTGCGGTCGCCGCCAGGAAAGTCCTTTCGCGCCCCGGGGCCGGGCAGGGTTTTGGCTCTGGTTCAGCCATGCCTTTTGGACGTTCGCTTCGTGCGAAATGGGCAAAAGCTCCGGGCAATTAGAAAATACTACTCCTTTTGGGGGTGCGGTGGTGAGACGGGGTTTGGTAATAGTTTTCACCGGCGACGGAAAAGGGAAGACCACGGCGGCGCTGGGGACGGCTTTACGGGCCTGGGGGCACGGGATGCGGGTGCTGATCGTACAATTTATCAAGAGCGGCCGGGTGGAAACCGGGGAATGTTTGGCCGCGGCGCGCCTGGGTGAGCGGTTCGTTATAAAGACCCTGGGCGAAGGGTTTGTTTTTGAGGGTGAAGACGTTGAACGCCACCGGGAGGCGGCCCGGCGGGCGCTGGAGACGGCGCGGGAGGCGGTGCAGAGCGGGGAATACGACCTGGTGGTGCTGGATGAAATAACCCACGCGCTCAAGCACGGTCTCATCACCGAGGAGGCGGTGCTGGCGCTGCTCGCCGCAAAGTCCCTGGCGGTGCACCTGGTGCTCACCGGCCGGGATGCCCCGGAGGCGATTGTCGCGCGGGCGGATCTAGTTACCGAGATGCGGGCCGTCAAGCACCACTACCAGCGCGGGGTGCCGGCGCAGAAAGGGATTGAATACTGAAACGGGCAGAACCTGTCTCAGTTTCCAGTCATTCTCTTTCTTTTTCACTATTTAGAGGTACCAAATAGGCTTCAGGCTCCGTTTATCTGGCGTTCACGCTTGCAGTTTTGCCAGTGTGATGCTATTTTTTGTTTTCAGGCGTGCGCGGGCGTCAGGCGACTTTTGTCGAAGAAAAGCCAAGAACCACCCATAAACTCGCAGGAATCGGAAAAATCAGCCGAAATTTACAGGAGGAATTTCTCCCGCAGCAGCGAAATAGAAATAGGTGGTGGTGATGGAAATGGACTGGTATGTTGTTGCGCGGCGGCGAGGGAGCTGTCACCAGGAAACGGAGGCAAAGCCTGAAGAGGCCACGGGCAGGCGCTCGCGGCTCCGGCTGGCAATCGTTATTTTTGCAGTCGTGCTGGCGGGACTGGCTGTAGCAGGTTATGCGTGGGCGAAGAAGGAAATCGTGCTGGTGGTTGACGGGAAGAAGGTGGCGGTGCAAACTTTTCAGATGAATGTGGGGGGGCTCCTGGAACAGGAGCGGGTCGAGCTGGGGCCGAAGGACCTGGTGGTGCCGGGGGAGGATGCCCCGCTGCGCGAAGGGATGCAGGTAAAGATTATCCGGGCGTTGCCGGTAGCGGTTGAGGTTGACGGGGAGACACGCCAGTTGCTCACCCAGGCGAAGACCGTGGCGGAACTCCTGAAGGAAGAACGGATTCGGTTGGGGAAAGAGGATATTGTCTCCCCCGCCCTGGACAGCAAGCTTGCGGAAGCGGGTACGGTAAAGATAATCCGGGTCAGCCGGGAGGTTCAGGAAAAAGAGGTTCCGGTTCCCTTCGTGGTGGAAAAGAAGTACACTGCTTCCCTGCTCAAGGGACAGACTAAGGTGCTTGCTTCCGGCAAAAACGGTCTGGCGGTGGAGCGCTGGGAAGTCATCCGCCACGACGGGATCGAGAAGGAGCGGCGCCTGGTTGAGCGGCAGGTGGTGCAGCAGCCGGTGGACCGCGTGGTGGCGGTGGGAATTCTGCAGAGTGTTTCCCGTGGCGGGGAAGAACTGCGGTTTTCGCGGGTCATGGAGATGCGGGCTACGGGGTATACCACCATTGTCCCGGGGCGGAATACGGCTTCGGGAATCCCGCCGCGCCGGGGAGTGGCGGCGGTTGATCCCCAAGTGATACCATTCGGTGCCAGGCTTTACGTGGACGGATACGGCCATGCGCTGGCCGCGGACAAGGGAAGCGCGGTCAAGGGGAACGAGATTGACCTCTTCTTTCCTACCAGGGCGGAGGCCGTTGCCTGGGGTGTGCGATACGTAAAGGTTTACGTCCTGGAATAAAAGACGGTTGTTTGAGGGGGGAGAATCCCCCTTTATTTTTTTTTGCTATAATGGGTTTGAACTTTTGGTGCGGAGGAGCTGGCGTTGTCGAACCTTACTTCGCCTGCAGCCGTGCGGGCACTGTTGTCAAAGTACGGCGTCAGGCCCAAAAAGCGTTTGGGCCAGAATTTTCTGGTCAACCCCGGCGTTCTGGAGAAGATCGTGGCGGCGGCAAACCTTACGGCTGCCGATACCGTAGTGGAGATCGGCCCGGGAATAGGAACCCTGACCGGGCGGCTGGCGGAAGCGGCCGGGAAAGTGGTGGCGGTCGAAGTGGACCCGGCGCTGGTTGCCCTCCTGAAAGAAACCCTGTCCAGGTTTCCAAATCTTTACCTGGTCGAGGGCGATGCCCTGAAGGCGGACTTCAACGCCCTGGTTGCGGCGGCCGGCGGCGCTTTTCCTTATAAGGTGGTCGCCAATCTCCCTTATTACATCACCACACCCCTGTTGACCCGGCTCCTCACGGGGAATTTTAGGGTCGCGCTTCTGGTTGTGATGGTCCAAAAGGAAGTCGCCCTCCGGCTGGTAGCACGTCCGGGGACGAAAGAGTACGGGGCGATTTCCGTTCTGGTCCGGTTTATGGCGGAACCGGAGCTGGTGGCGGTTGTTTCCCGGGGTAGCTTTTTCCCGGCCCCGGAAGTGGACTCGGCGGTGGTGCGCCTCACCGTGCGGCCCTCGGCCCCCGTAACGATTCCGGACGAGGAGCTTTTCTTCCGGGTCGTGCGGGCGGCCTTTGCCCAGCGGCGCAAGACGCTAACCAACGCGCTTGCCGGCTCCGGCCTTGGGCTCGGGCGGGATGCCTGGCCGGAGGTTCTCGCGCGGGCGGGCATTGACCCCACGCGCCGGGGAGAAACCCTCAGCCTGGAAGAGTTTGCCGCGGTGACCCGCTCGCTGGCGGCAGAACGGAAAGAGTAAAAAGGAGCGATTTATGTTATAATTCTTTCGGAAAGTTTTAGATTAAAGGAGTCTTTATGCAATTTATCAGTCCCAGCAAGGGGAAGATGCGCTTCGAGGAAATGATGGCCGATATCGTGGACTACATTAGAGGTCTTCCGACGTCGGCTTACAAGGTTATCATCGGTGCCGATTCCCAAACGATTCAGGGAGAAACCCACTTTGTGACGGCGGTAATCGTCCACCGTTTGGGTAAAGGGGCCCGGTATTTCTACCGGAAGCGTACCCACCGCAAGATCAAGAGCCTGCGTCAGCAAATCTTTTTCGAGACCTCCCTCAGCCTCGAGGTCGGCAGCATGGTGACGAAAGCCCTGAACGCCGCCGGCCTTGAGGACCTTAAGCTCGAGATCCACATTGACGTCGGCAACCATGGTGATACCCGGGATCTCATCCGGGAGGTCGTCGGGATGGTGGTGGGCAGCGGCTTCAAGGCCAAAATCAAGCCGGAGGCTTACGGCGCTTCCAGCGTGGCGGATAAGCATACGAAATGAGAATTGCGAGGTTAGAAGTGGGGATTTTGTAGAAATTCGCTTTGGCAAATGCTTTCCCGGCTTCTCACCTCCAACCCCTCACCTCTCACTAAGGTAGGCCATCAGGATATCTCTTCTTCTTCGGGAATTGTATCCGTTGTAGTAGACGCCGTCCTTCTCCCGTGACCGGGGTATTCCACAACAGACGGCCAGCGCTTCGAGGCAGTCGCCGATGATGGTGGCGGCGACCCGCATACTGTGAAGGCTGCCCCGTGGCGGCGAACCCAGCTTATGGTGGGGGATGCTGGTTGCCACCGCCACCTTAAGACCGGCACGCACCGCCAGACACAGGGCTACGGGCGGCACCGCCAGTTCGGCAAGCGGAACGGTTCTTAAGAAACGCAGGGAAACGGCGTGCGGCCCGTGCGCCGGAGAGGCATACCCGAGTTCCGGCATTTGAAGGCGGCGATTAAGCTCCCGGCGGAGAAGGAGCAGGCGCCTGGTCACGGGTGTTTCCGGCAGCGGAGCTTCCGGTGGGTAGCAGTCGGTGAGTGCCAGGTCCGTGCCGGCGATGACGGCTTCTTTTAACTCCTGCAGGACCCTTAAAGGCACCCCGGCCATGTCGCCGTCGACAAAAAGCACGACCGTAGCACCCGTCCTCAGGGCGTAGGCGCTGCCGATCGCGCGGGGAATATCAAGTCCTAGTGCCTCCCTGAAAAAGAGGGGATGCACCTTTTCGGCGGGGAAGGCCGCTATTTCGGTCGGAGTTCCGTTGACAGAGCCGTTGACCACCGGCACCACCAGGTCCACCGGCAGCCTTAAAAGCTTTTCCACCACTTTTCCCACCCGTCCTGCTTCGTTTTGTGCCGGCACAACTGCACAAATCAAAAACATCCCGTCCCTTAACGCATCTTTATTCTCCCTTTCATAATATGTAAAAAATCCCAGAAAGGGTTGGTGAAGGTGTCCTCTTTCCGGAAGGGAGACGTTGTGGCACGGCGCTCCCATAACATGGATGTATTGTTTAAAGTTGTGGACCTCTTTCGCAGGGACGACGGCTCGGAACACGCGCTCTTGAAGGGGATTGATTTCCGGCTGCTATGCGATGCACCGGTGGATGATCTGGTGGTTCTGAAGCCCGATGAGATAGCTGCCCACTGGCGAAGCGTTTTTTTCCGCAACAAGGAGCACATCCGGCGTTGCCTTACGAGGCGGGATGATGAATTTCAAAAACTTAGGAATAACAAGACTGTGGAAACCTTTACGTTTCCCGGGACTGTTCTGCACGTAGACGGCGATGAGGATTACCTTGAGCTCTGCCTTACCACTTACAAACAAATGGGAGTGCCGGCGCATGGTTACGTGATTGCCGAGGAGAAGCAGCCGCAAGCTGTCGCGGAACTGCTTCCGAAGCACCTTCCGGACATTCTTGTCGTGACCGGGCACGACAGCTTCCTGCCGAAAAAGCGAGATTTCAAGGACATCAGCAGCTACCGCAACTCCCGCCATTTTGTGGCGGCGGTAAAAGCGGCCAGGGCCTTCGAACACGACCGGGACGCGCTGGTACTTTTCGCCGGCGCCTGCCAGTCGCACTACGAAGCCCTGCTCGAGGCGGGGGCGAATTTTGCCAGTTCGCCGCAGAGGGTATTGATCCACGCTTTTGACCCGGTCTTTATCGCCGAGCGGGTGGCGTACACCCCGGTCAGCCAGACCGTAGCGCTGAAAGAGGCGATTGAAAACACCATCACCGGCTATCCCGGAATCGGCGGCCTGGAGACCCGGGGGAGCCTCCGGTGGGGAGTGCCAAAGTCGCCGTATTAACATAGATTGAAGCAAGGGGTAAAAATAATGCGCCGTATTTGCTTCCAGCTGGTTGGCGGCATACCGGTCGTCGGACCAGTTTTCTTCAGCCACGAGGCGGCACGGCGGTTGGCGCGGCGATGGCTTCAACGGTTTGAAAGGCTCCCTTCGATCCGGAAGGATACCCGGGTACTCGTGGAGCGGCGGAAGGCCCTCTACTCGCTGGCGGTGGTGGTCAACGGTGAATTGTTCTGCTGGCTCAAGGGGCTCGATGAACTCCTCGTTCAGCGTCTTTACCGGGAGGTCCGGCGGAAACGAGTGCTTGTGCTTACTTCTTTTGTCGGCGGCGGTCCGAAGCCGCAGCCACTTGTTGCAAGCGAGGGGCTCGGGTTGGTGATTCTTCAACGGCCCGTTCGAAAACGGGGAGGTTAAGGGCTTGTAAGGGATGACTACAGCGGGGGGCGGAATGGTTTGAGGATAAACCGGCGGGAGGGCTTTCGCCTGGGTTGGCGGGTGGGGTACAACCAGGGTTACGCGGAAGGTTTTGAAGCAGGTTACGAAGCGGGGTTCAAAGAGGGGAAAAGCTTCGGTTACAACGAAGGCTGTGCCGACGCCCTCTGCCTGGAAGAAGAGGTGGTTGTCGCTTTGCAAAGGCTGAAAGAGTTGATTTTGCAGGAAGAAATCAATTTTTTCGGTCCGTCTGCGCCCGAGGTGCGCAGGCTGTTCCAGAAATTAAAAGAACTTGATTTCAGGTGTAAACAATAGCATTTCCGGTTAAATATGCCACTACGAACCATACCTGAAAGAAATTGCTTGTCCCGGGGTACCGGGGGAGTGGTAGAGGATAAAGCACGCTTGTTGGGCATTCTACTGTTTGCGGTGGGTGCCGCGGGGGGATATAGTGTTAAAAGACGTAGCTTTTGTCAAAGGAGGAAGGAGTAATGCGGTTCCGCGGCAAGGTTTTCCCCGTGTTTCTTTTCGTGCTGTTATTAGGGGTTCTCCTGATCACCTCCGGGGGGGTGGCGGCGGCTGAACCAGCGGGCGGCGATTTTCTGAAGGTAATTAATGAGGCGCGTGCGGAGGCGGGCCTGGCACCTTTGGGTGAGAACGAAACGCTCAATAGCGTAGCCGGGCTTTTTGCCGCCGACATGGCCAAAAACAATTACCTAGGTTACCGGTCACCCACTTACGGTTCAATTTTTACTTACCTTAAGAATACCGGTTTCAGCTACCGCTATGCCGGGGTGGCGATCATGTGCGGGCCGAGCGCCGCGGCGGTGGCCCATGCGCTCGTCCGGAAAAACAGCAGCATTCTTTCCGGGTACTATGATCAGGCCGGCGTAGGCATCGCTCCCTTAAGGACAAGCTACATCGTTGTCGCGCTTTATACGGGCGGTTCCATCCAAACGGTGACCGGCCCGCCACCGGCACCACCGCAACCTCACCCGGCGTCGCCGGCGCCGGTAGCGCCGTCGCCGGCCCCTGCCCCAACTGCACCTGCGCCGACGCAGGATTCGTTGCAGTTGACCGCAGACGAACAGGCGATGTTCGAGATGGTCAACGGGGAGCGGTTAAAGGCGGGTCTAAAACCGCTTTCCCTTGATCCAGCACTTGCGAAGCTCGCCAGGCTCAAAGCAGAAGACATGGTCAGGCTTAATTACTTTAGCCATATCTCGCCCACCTACGGTTCGCCGTTCGAAATGATGCGGGCGGCAGGAATCAGCTACCGCACGGCGGGAGAGAATCTCGCCGGGGCGTCTTCCGTTGAGCGGGCCTTCAGCGCGCTCATGAACTCTTCGGGACACCGGGCCAACATCCTGAATCCCGCTTTTACCAAGATTGGGATCGGGGTAGCGGAAGGGAGTCCCTACGGGAAGATTTTCGTGCAGCTTTTTACCGGGTAAGACGAGAGCGTATAAGTTTCATCTGGGGGGCGGAAGCACCCCCTCTTGTTTTTTAAGGTCGGGTGCAACAAGGTTGGCCGCTTGCGCCCTAAAATAACGCCGGGTGTGTTGGAGGCATATACTGGTACAGAAGTAATTGGAAGTTAGAGGTTTGGGGTTAGATTCAGGAAACCAGAAGTCAGTAAGGGAAGCTCTGAATTTAAGAGCCCCATCCGACGGCTGACGTCCGACGAGTGACGACCGGTAAAGGAGGGTTGAAGTTGGCTTGTGCAGGTAAATACGAGCTTTTAAAGGTCAACCAGGTCGTAGGAGAAACCACCAAATCGTTCCGCCTCAAAGAAGACGTTTCCCTGGCGAAAGAACCCAAAGCGGAAAGCGTGCTGACCGTTCAGGGAACCGGTAAGATCGACCGGGTGGAGGTTATTTCCGGACGGGTGGTTGTTGAAGGAGTGGTGAACGTCCGGCTCACCTACGTCGCCTGTATTCCGAACCGGCCGGTGCATGCGGCGCACCTGCTGATTCCTTTTACCGACGTGGTGGAGATCGCTGCGGCGACACCCGGGATGAGCGCTTACGTGGTTCCGAGCGTGGAAGAAATAACGCTGGAGCTCAAGGAAATGTGTACCAGAGAATTTGAAGCCACGGTGGACCTGAAACTTCTGGTGAAGGTTACGCAGTTGAAAGAGGTAGAAGTTCTGGTGGACCCGCCGCCCGGACTCACGGCCAAGAAGAAAAGGTTTCGGGTAGAGGACGTCATTGCTTCCGCGGTGCGGCAGGTTGTGGCGCGGGGCAGGTGTACGGTGCCTCATGAAAAACCGGCGGTAGAAGAGATTCTGGACGTAATGACCGAGACGGAGGTGACCAGGGCCGTCACCAGAAAGGATGAGGTTGTCGTCGAGGGAAAACTTCACGCCTACGTTGTCTACGTTGCCGGTACCGCGTCGGGACCGGTGCATCGGGTGCACTGCACCATCCCCTTCACCGAGATTGTGTCGGTTGAGGGAATAACCGGGACGATGACGGCCCAGGTGCTCACGCAGGCGGTAACTGCAAAGGTGGAACCGGAACAAGTTCCTTCCAGGACGCTGGTGGTTGAGTCGGTGCTTACCTTTAAGGTCCTGGTGGGCGAGCTAAAACAGCTGGAAGTGGTTACGGAGGTAAGCGGGGCGGCAAGAGTGACGAAAACGA
>JASEJH010000023.1:0-251 GCA_030016455.1 Thermoanaerobacteraceae bacterium | reverse complement strand
GAAATGGTCGTTGGGGAGAAAACCGGTGAGGTTGTCCTCTCGGGAGCGGTAAAACCCCCGCCGGTCGACCCCCCGGCAGAAAAGGTCCTGGCCGCGGAGCCTGTAGGTGTTACCATCGCGGAAACGGAGGTTGTTGACGGCCTCGTTGTCAGCCGCGGCCATCTTGATGTCCGGGTGGTTTACGGGGCGGCTACACCTGACCAGGGGGTGTACGCTGCCGATGCCAGACTCGTGTTCACGGCGAGCACGCC
>JASEJH010000239.1 GCA_030016455.1 Thermoanaerobacteraceae bacterium | reverse complement strand
ACCGTAAAAGTGCTCCCTTTCCCCACTTCCGAATCGACCGTGATCCTTCCCCCGTGCTTGTTGACGACTATATCGTGCGCGATGGTCAGTCCCTGTCCGGTGCCCCTGCCGACCTCCTTGGTTGTAAAAAAGGGGTCGAATATCCGGTGGATGATCTCTTCCGGAATCCCGGTTCCGGTATCGCTGATGCTGATCTTCACGTGGTCGTCTTCGCTTCTGGTCTGAATGGTTATCGTCCCCTTCTCGCCTGCCTCCCGGTTCACCCCGTCGGCGACGGCGTGCGCCGCATTGACGATAATATTGAGGATCACCTGGTTGATCTCGTCCTTCAGGCAGTGAACCAGCGGGAGGTCCGGTTGCAGGTCCAGCACCACATCGGCCACGTACTTCCATTCGTTCCGGGAAATCGTTACGGTACTTTCAACGGCCTTATTGATATCGCAGGGGGTTTTCTCTTTCTTCCCGGGATGCGCAAAATCCTTCATCGCCAGCACTAATTTCCGGACGCGGCTTATCCCTTCTAGGGACTGCTCGATCGCCTTCGGGATCTCCGCCTGCAGGAACTCAACGTCCATTACCGCCAGCGCTGTCGCCAGCGCTTCAACCGGCACGGTCCCACCGGCTCTACCGGCAACCAGTTCCTGGCACCGCCCTAAAAAATCGCAGACTTCCCCGAAAGCGTCCCGCAGGAAGGTCGTGTTGTCCCCGATATACTGCATCGGCGTGTTGATCTCGTGCGCGATCCCCGCCGCCAACTGCCCGATCGATTCCAGCTTCTGCCGCAAAAGCGCCTGGGCCTCCGCCTCCTTCCGTCCGGTTATATCCGCCCCCAACAGGACGTAGCCCAGCCGCTCCGTGCCGTTGCTCATGACCGGCGTGATGGTGAAACCCAGAAAACCGTTCGTCCCGTCCGGGCGCTCGTACCGCACATCGTCGACCCGCACCGCCGTTCCTTTTTCCTGGCACCTGGCGATGCCCGCTGCTACCTTCGGCCAGTCCCACCGGAGAGCCAACTCCGCCAGCGGCCGCCCGAGGACCGCTGCGGCAGGTACACCGAAGGCCTCCTCGGCCGGCAGATTCCACTGGATAACCCGGTCGTCCGGCCCCACGCCGATCAGGATCGAGGCGATCGAAGCAAGCAACTGCCTGATCCGCGTATGCGCCTCCCGCAGCGCCTCCTCCGCCTGCTGCCGCTCGGTGATATCCCGGAAAACAACCACCGCGCCGGTGATCATACCTTGCTCCCTAACCGGCGTACACACGTACTCCACCGGGAAAGGAGTACCGTCCTTCCGCCAGAAGACTTCGCCGCTAATCCGCCGGGTGACGCCGTCCCTGAGGGTAGCGTAGATGGGGCACCCTGCTGGGGGATAGGCCGATCCGTCGGCTTGCGCGTAATGAATCAGGTCGTGCTGAGGCCGACCCACCAGTTCCGATACTTGATACCCGGTCATCTGTGAAGCCGCCGGGTTCGCAAAGGTGGTATTACCCTCCAGGTCTACCCCGCAAATACCCTCACCCACCGCCGCGAGAATCAGTTGGGTCTGGCGGCTGGATCGCGCGAGCGCCTCCTCCGCCTCTTTACGTTTGGTAATCTCGAACAGGTAGCCCTGCAGCCGCACAAGCTCGCCGCCGGCGTCAAAATCGCCGCCGGCGTTTTCCACCACCCAGATCTCCCGGCCGTCGCGGCGCAGCCGTTTGGACTCGCGTAGCTCCAGCCTGCCGTGCTGCCGCACAAGCCGGAGAAACTCCTCCTTCTCCTCCACGCTGGGAAAGAAGCTGAAAAGGTTCGCCCCCGCCGCGTGCGCAACGGAAGGAAAGCCGAAGATCCGCGCAAAGGCCGGGTTGCAGAGTAGGATCGTGCCGTCCGGCCCGGTGATATAGTTGCCCGTGAGCGCCTCGTCGAAAAGCCGCCGGTACCGCTCCTCCCTCTCTTTTATCTGCTTCGAATGCTCCAGTCCCGCGAGCATCCCGTTGATCTCCTGCGCCAGCCCCGCCAGTTCGTCGTCTCCCTGCACCGACACGCGCGCCGCCAGGTCCCCGCGCGCACCGATATCGCCGACCTCTTTACTGAGCCGGGCCAGTCGGGAGAGCACCATTCGCTCCAGCGCAAAAAGGGTCGCCAGGATGAAGGCAAGAGTAGCACTAACCGAAAAAGCCAGCAGGAAGAACAAAGCCACCTGGCCGTGGCGGTAAACAACCCGGGGGCTGTCCACCCGCAGGATCAGCGCCGGTGCACCACCCAGGTCCTCAAGCAACGCGTAGCCGGAGATGGTCCTGGGGTCCAGCGCCCGGGTAAAAATTCGCTGGTTCCCCGCTTCCAGAGCGCTTTTCGCCCGCCGGAAATCGGGCGGCAGCGCCGGATCGTCCCACCGGCGCACACTCATAACCAGCCCATTTTCTGCACCGGGGTGTTTGATCTTGTTTACCGCCAGGCGCCGCCCGATCACGAGCGTCCCCCGAACGGACCCCTCTCCCTCGTCCGCCAGCACCGGCTGGGCGGCGACCAGCCAGGTGGTCCCGCGCAACGGCACGATCCCGGCTGCGCCCTTCCCCGCCGCCGCCCGGCGAAGAAGAACGTCGGAACGCAAAAGCCACTCCTTGAACTCTTCCGGGAACGGGACTTCTGAGCCATCCCGGTCGAAGGCGCGGGCAAAAACCAGCCGGCGCGACGTATCCACGCAGGCGACAAGATCAATCTCCAGCCGCGCGAGCACCGCCCCGTTTACGTTTGCCCGCCCACTCGCGGCAGTTCCGCCGGCAACGAAGGTCCGGAACTCGTCCCGCACCGCCCAGGCGCCCGCCTCGGCCTTCAGTTCCTCCTGCGCCTTGGTGAGAACATGCAGAACCTGCGCCACATCCCGTCGCAGATCCGCCTCCTCGTGGGCCGCAAAGCTGGTCAGAACGATCCGGCGCAGCGCCGCTCCCGAAACGAGCGTCAGACAGACAAACATAATCCCGAAAAGAATCAGGACCTTCCAGCGTAC
>JASEJH010000238.1 GCA_030016455.1 Thermoanaerobacteraceae bacterium | reverse complement strand
GCAAAAGGCGGCCAGAGCCGGCCCGTGCTTCAGGAGGCCGCCGATATAATAAAGCGCCAGTTCGCTCAGTTGCGCGTAACCGTTGGGATCATAGAAGAGCGGCTTCCCGCCCTTCCACAAGCTCTGGTGAACGTGCATCCCCGAACCGTTATCCTGAAAGATGGGCTTCGGCATAAAGGTAACCGTCTTTCCATACTTCCGGGCAACGTTTTTAATAATATACTTGAACATCAGGAGTTGGTCGGCCATCTGGGTAAGCGGCGCGAAGCGCATGTCGATTTCCGCCTGGTCGGCGGTGGCTACCTCGTGGTGGTGGCACTCTACGGCGATGCCGCACCGCTGCATTATCTGCACCATTTCACTCCGGATGTCCTGGAAGGTGTCCGTAGGCGGTACGGGGAAGTACCCCTCCTTGTACCGGGGCTTATAACCTAAGTTGGGGCTTTCCACCCGGCCCGAATTCCAGAAACCTTCGACCGAATCCACAAAGTAATAACCGCAGCACTGGCTCTGGTCAAACCGGACGTCGTCCAGGATAAAGAACTCGGCCTCCGGTCCCCAGTAACTTATATCTGCGATACCGGTTTCCCTCAGGTAGGCCTCCGCCTTCTGGGCAATGTAGCGCGGGTCCCGCTCATAGTTTTTGCCGGTTACCGGGTCAAAGACATTGCAGATTAAACTCAGCGTCGGCACCTGGCAGAAAGGATCGATCACAGCCGTTGCAGGATCCGGGATCAGAATCATGTCACTCTCGTGGATGCTCTTAAAACCTCGGATGCTCGAACCGTCAAAACCGAAACCTTCCCTAAAACTTTCCTCGGTCAACTCACTGATCGGCACCGTAAAGTGCTGCCAAAGACCGGGTAAGTCCATAAACTTCAAATCCACGAATTCCACCTTATATTCGGCGGCCATGTTTAAAACGTCTCTCGGTTCCATTCTTCCACTTACCTCCCCAAAGATTCGCTTATTTCTCCTGGTGCTCCTCCCAGGTCCCAAAGTAACAGTTCGCCTTTTAAAAGGTTTAGGTTCCGTATATCAGATGCCCGGTCGCTCTTGCTAACGCTTTCCACCCCTTTGTCTCCCAGATTCTAAATAAAAAAACCCTTCACTCCGGCAAAAACACCGGCATGAAGGGCTTCGCTGCCCGTTCAGTTATAAAGCTGTCCTGGTCTGGCGGTTCCCGTCTACTAAGCCACCGGGAAGCCTATTAATTTTCACTGGATTTCTAAGTTTGACTTAATCAATTATAATAAATAACCGTACCTCTTGTCAACAAAAATAGTTTCATCCGGAGTTTTCAACCTTCAGACTACCGTCGCTTTACCACGGCGTTCTCACCCCGCCCCTACCACCGGCCAGGATGAGGCACAGGTTTGCCAAGAAAACTTCCCGCTGCGGCCGGTTTTCCTCCCAGATGCGCGCCGTTTCTCGCGCCAGCACCGCCGGAGCCTCCGGGCCAGCAAAGGCTGCCAGTTCGGCGGCGTAAATGGCGGCCCAGTTCGCCACCATTTCCGGCGTCACCTCGAGGTGAAACTGGAGCGCCCAGACGCAGCCGCCGTAAACGAAGGCCTGGTTGGCGCAGGTTTCACCCTCGGCCAGAAGCACGGCGCCCTCAGGGAGCGCGAAGGTGTCTCCGTGCCACTGAAAAACCGGGAATTCCGGCGGCAGGCCGGCGAAAAGCGCCGCCTGTCTGCCAGCAGCGGTCAGACGCACCGGGTACCAGCCGATCTCTTTCACCGGGTTCGGCTTTACCTCGGCCCCGAGCGCCCGGGCGATGAGCTGTCCCCCGAGACATATGCCCACTGTGGGCACCCGTTTTCCCGCCGCCTCCCGGATCAGCTGCTGCACCCGGTACAGGTAGGGGTACGCTTCCTCCTCATACGCCCCCATCGGCCCGCCGAGGATGACGAGTGCGTTGTAACCTTCAAGCTTTTCCGGCAGGATCGCCCCCGGGGCGTCCATGCACCGCAGATCGAGTTCCCAACCGTCTTGAAAGAGCACGTCGGCCAGGAGTCCCGGCCCTTCGCACGCCACGTGCTGCACGATTAGAGCCCGCAAAGTTTTCGCCTCCTGTCTAACCAGAAACGTAATCGCTTCCCGGGGCAGATTGTTAGGCTGTCCAACTAATCGTACCATCAGCCCTGACCGGGCGCAGGACCCTGGACGCCAGCCGCTCTTCGCAACAGCAGTGGGTCACCAGGACTACGGGGATCCGCCACTCCGCCGGTAATTCTTTTATCTCTTGCCGCAATTGTTCCCGCAGTCCCCGATCCAATGCCGCCAAAGGCTCATCGAGAAGCAGCACCGCCGGATCCCGCACCAGCGCTCTGATCAAGGCCACCCGCTGGCGTTCACCGCCCGAGAGCTGGGCGGGAAAGCGGTTCCGCAGGTGGCCGATACCAAAGCGCGCCATAAGCCCTTCCGCCCGGCGGAGCCCGGCCTCTTTTTTCTCCCCGCGCAGCCCCCGGAGCCCGTAGAGCACGTTTTCCCAAACCGTCAGGTGCTCGAAGAGGGCGTAGGCCTGGAAGACAAACCCCACCCTTCGTCTGGCGGCGGGCAGGTTTATCCCCGCCGCGGCGGCGAAGAGGGGCTGCCTATCCAGGGTGATGTGGCCTGCGTCTGGCCGCTGCAAACCCGCCAGGCATTCGAGGATGGTGGTCTTCCCCGAGCCCGAAGGCCCGGCCAGTGCCAGGAGCTCGCCGGCCGGGACCGTGAAATTGGCTCTCAGGGTAAAGTCAGGCAACCTCTTCTCGATTTCCACCACCAGCATTTGTCAACCCCTCCTCTGTCCGGTGTAGCGGGCGATGTGTCGCCCAGACCACCGGTGCAGCCCGAAGATCACGCCAAAAGAGAACAGCAACACGATCGCCACCAAGGGGAGTGCCGTGCGGTAGTCTCCCGCTTCTACCGCGAAGTAGATCGCCATCGGCACGGTCTGGGTCTTGCCGGGGATATTCCCGGCCACCATCAGGGTGGCGCCAAATTCACCCAGCG
>JASEJH010000237.1 GCA_030016455.1 Thermoanaerobacteraceae bacterium | reverse complement strand
TCTCCTTTTTCCCGGCGACCCACTACGTCACGGCGGAAGACCGCTGGGAGGCGATCCTGGCGGCGATTGAAGAAGAGCTGGCGGAACGAGTCGCGTGGTTCCAGGCGCAGGGGAAGCTGCTCGAGGCGCAGCGGATAGAGACGCGGACACGCTTCGACCTGGAAATGCTCCGGGAGGTCGGGTACTGCAAAGGGATCGAGAACTATTCCCGCTACCTTACCGGCCGGGCGCCCGGCGAGCCGCCCTACACGCTTTTGGATTACTTTCCGCAGGATTTTTTGATTTTCATTGACGAGTCGCACGTAGCGGTCCCGCAGCTCCACGGGATGTATGAAGGCGACCGCGCGCGAAAGGAAGCGTTGGTCGAATATGGCTTCCGACTGCCTTCGGCTTTTGATAACCGGCCGCTCAAGTTCGAAGAGTTCATCCAGCGGGTGAACCAGGTGGTCTTCGTTTCGGCGACGCCGGGAGATTACGAGCTGCAGCACAGCGCGCAGGTGGTGGAGCAGATCGTGCGGCCGACGGGGCTGGTAGACCCGCCCTTAGTGGTGCGGCCGACGCAGGGACAGATAGATGACCTTCTGGGGGAAATCCGGACCCGAACGGCACGGGGCGAGCGGGTGCTGGTGACGACGCTGACGAAGCGAATGGCGGAGGACCTGGCTGACTACCTGCGGGAATTGGGGATCAAGGTCCGCTACCTGCATGCGGACATTGATACCTTAGAGCGAATGGCGATTATCCGCGACTTGCGCTTAGGGGTTTGCGATGTATTAGTAGGAATTAACCTGCTGCGGGAGGGGCTGGACCTGCCGGAGGTGAGCTTGGTCGCCATCCTGGACGCCGATAAGGAAGGCTACCTGCGTTCGGAGCGCTCGCTCATTCAGACCGCCGGGCGGGCGGCCCGGAACGTGAACGGCTTGGTGGTCCTCTACGCCGATGCGGTGACCGGCTCGATGCAGCGGGCGATTGCGGAGACGGAGCGGCGGCGCCGGCTACAGTTGGAGTACAACCGGATACACGGGATTACGCCCCGGACGGTGCAGAAACCGGTGCGGGACGTGATCGAAGCCACGAAGGTGGCAGAGGAAGAGGGAGTCTACCAGGTCCGGCCCAGGGAGATGCCGACGCCCAAGCTCAAGCGCCTGGCGTCGGAATATGAGAAGCAAATGCGGGAGGCGGCGCGGCGGCTCGAATTCGAGGTTGCGGCCCAGTTGCGGGACGTCCTGTTAGAGCTGCGGGCGGAGTTGGCGGCGCGGGAAGGCGCTGCAAGGAAAAGGCGGAAGGATGAAGGCGGAAGGATGAAAAAGAGAGTGGGGGCGAAGGGTTAGGGTCCAGAAGCCAGAAGCCAGAAGTCAGAAGCCAGAAGGTAGGGTGCAGGAGCCATAGAACTTCAAGAAAGGAATTTGCGTAGCGAATTCCTACAAAGACATTCTGGATTCTGGCTACTGAATTCTGAATTCTGGACCCCGAATATCAGGCTTATAGCGGTGAAGAAGATGCAGGACGCGATTATCGTAAGGGGTGCACGCGTACACAACTTAAAAAATATTACGGTGACTATTCCCCGGAACAGGCTCACGGTGATCACGGGCCTTTCGGGATCGGGGAAGTCTTCGCTCGCTTTCGATACCATCTACGCAGAAGGGCAGCGGCGCTATGTGGAGTCGCTGTCTGCTTACGCGCGCCAGTTTCTTGGCCAAATGGACAAACCGGACGTTGATAGCATCGAGGGGCTTTCCCCGGCCATCTCCATTGACCAGAAGTCGGCCAGCCACAACCCCCGTTCCACCGTCGGCACGGTGACGGAGATCTACGACTACCTGCGGCTGCTTTACGCCCGGGTCGGCCAGCCGCACTGCCCGCAGTGCGGCATTCCCATCCAGCAGCAGGCGGTCTCGCAGATGGTGGACCGGGTGCTGGCCCTTCCCGAAGGAACGCGGGTTTTCATCCTGGCCCCCGTGGTGCGCGGGAAAAAAGGGGAGCACAGCCGTATTTTTGAGGAGGCCCGGCGGCAGGGGTTCGTTCGGGTGCGCGTTAACGGAACCGTGCGGGAGCTTGGAGACGAAGAGATCCGGCTGGACAAGAACAAGAAACACACCATCGAGGTCGTGGTGGACCGGCTGGTGCTCAAACCGGAGGTCTCGTTCCGCCTGGCCGACTCTTTCGAAACGGCCCTGAAGCTGGCCGACGGACTGGCGGTGGCAGCGGTGGTTGACGGGCCGGAATTGCTCTTCAGCAGTAAGTTTGCCTGTCCGGAGTGCGGGGTGAGCCTGCCGGAGCTTTCGCCGCGCCTCTTTTCCTTTAACAGTCCCTACGGGGCCTGCCCGGCCTGCACCGGGTTGGGAGCGCTTTTAGAAGTAGACCCGGAACTGGTGGTTGACCCCCGGAAGAGCCTGGAAGAGGGGGCGGTGGCGGGCTGGTCGTACTACAGCGGCCAGTTTTACCTCCTGGAGAGCTTGGCGCGGCACTACGGTTTTTCTACCGCTGTTCCGTATGCGCGGCTTGCGCCAGAGCACCAGCAGATTATTCTTTACGGTACCGGCACGGAGCGGGTGCGCTTCGTTTACCGGGACCTCGGCGGGCGACGCCGGGAATATGCGGCGCCCTTTGAAGGGGTGATTCCATATCTGGCGCGGCGCTACCGGGAAACGTCCTCGGACTATATAAAAGGTGAGATCGAGCGGATGATGCGCCCGCGGCTTTGCAGCACCTGTCAGGGGGCGCGGCTGAGACCCGAAGCCCTGGCGGTGAAAGTGGGCGGGAAGGCTATTCACGAGGTGACGGCGCTTTCGGTGGCGGAAGCGGCGCGCTTTTTTGAAGAGCTGGAACTGGGGCCGCGGGAGCAGTTGATCGCCCGGCAGATTCTAAAAGAGATAAAGGCGCGGCTCGGGTTTTTGGTCAACGTAGGGCTGGACTACCTTTCCCTCGACCGGGCGGCCAATACCCTGTCCGGGGGAGAGGCGCAGCGGATTCGCCTGGCCACACAGATCGGCTCGGGGTTGATGGGCGTGATCTACATCCTGGACGAGCCCAG
>JASEJH010000236.1 GCA_030016455.1 Thermoanaerobacteraceae bacterium | reverse complement strand
GGCGCTGCCCTCCTACCCGGCATTCCTGGACCAGAGCCTGCAGGTAGCCCCCGTCGTCCCGGTACGGGTAAAGCGCGTAGAAATCCGTTAGCGGCTCGCGTGGATCAACGGCGCAGAGCATGGCCCGGTGGAGCAGGCGGAAGGCGGTTCCGTCCCGGCAGCCGGCGCGGTCGCAAAGGTTGTCCAGGTAATCGCTGATGGTTTGCAAGGCCACGATCAGGCGCACCAGGTTGCGGTCGAGGGCGCCGTGGTAGAGGGCATAGACGGCTCCTCCCTGGCAGTGAAAGCGTTTACGGCTGATGCTGAGCGCGGCCTGCCGGGCCAGTTCTCTTTCCGGGCAGCGCTTCAGGTACTCCTGCCAGCGCGCAAGCTGGCGTTCCACTTCCGGCAGGACACCGCACAGGATGCGCCCCAGCGTGAGCAGGGGTGGCAGGTTTTTCCCGTGACCGTTTTGGGTTTCGATCGCCATGATGCTGCTCCAGTTCTTTTTAGTTGCCCTGTATTTTTCGTTAATGGCCGGCAAACGCCGCCGGGCCGGCCGCGGTTGAGCTGCCGGCCCGGTAGATTCCCCTACCAGTTTTTACGCCGGCACGGCTTCCTATGCAAGTCTCTTTTTCGCCGGTTTGAAGCAGGAAAATTAGCATAGACTGGCGAACTGACAGTTTTCAAGCAGTTACGCAAAAAAGCACCTTTTCTTGCCTGAAGGCACGGTTCTCGGTACAAGGTACTTGTTTCCAAACACGTGTCCGGAGCCTTTTGACAGGCCTTAACGAATACAGGCCCGGACCGGTTACCGGGGCCCTGCGAACACTCGGGGCGGGAGAAGTGCCAGGGCGTGAAGCTTTGTCGCGGGTACGGATCGAGAGGCGCCCGCCGGCGGGTTGAATTTGCCGTTCCCGGGGAGGGAGGAATACCGGCCGAAGCATAGAGGGGTTTTGCCGCCAGTAAATTTGATACGGGGATTCGGCCGGGTGCGGTTTACGGGCGGTCTGGCCGTGGGGCGCGCCCGGAAGACGAAAAGGGGGTAGGCCGGGTGTCTTTCCTGGAAACTTATCTTTTTTGCGTGCTCGGGATCGTTATCAGCGTCATTCTGCCCGTTCTGCGGCAAAGTCTTCCTCAGCCGCTAACAAAAGGTCCGGTGGCGTTAGGAGGGTTCCTGGCGCGGCTGTGGCCGGTGGCGAAGCCTTACCTCGTCCTGGGCATTTTTTCGGCGGTGGTGGGACTGCTGATAGTGGCGGTAGCAGGGGAAACCCTCAAGGACTGGAGGGCCGCGCTCCTGGTGGGTTATTCCTGGGACTCCACCCTCCAGAAACTTAAAGGATAGGCCAGTCCTGATCCGGCGGTTATCGCGTAGCCGGCCGGTGCGCGTGGCTGGTTGCTGCAGGAGGTAAAAAGGCTCAGGTGGAGCCGCTGGCGATCATTCGGAAGTATTACGACCCCGAGTCGAAGGCGTACCGGCTTCTGGTGGGGCACAGCGAGGCGGTTGCTCAGAAGGCCCTTGCGGTGGCGGAAAGGGTGGCTTACCTAGGCCCCGACCGGCAGTTTATCCGGGAGGCGGCGCTGCTGCACGACATCGGGATTTTTTTGACCGACGCGCCGGAGTTGGGGTGCTTCGGTGAGAAGCCGTACGTCTGCCACGGGTACCTTGGCCGGGAGATCCTGGAGCGCGAGGGGTTCCCGCGGCACGCCCTGGTTTGCGAACGCCACGTCGGCGTGGGGATCACCAGGGCGGACATAGAGAAAGAAAATCTTCCCCTGCCGCTCCGGGAGATGGTTCCGGTTTCGATCGAGGAGCAAATCGTTTGTTTTGCGGACAAGTTTTTCTCGAAGGACGAAGGGCGTTTAGGCCGGGAAAAATCGCCCGCTGAAATCAGCAGGGCGCTTGCCAGGTTCGGCGCGGAGAAGGTCCGGCGGTTTGAAGAGTGGCTGCGGCTGTTCGGGAACCCGCCGGTTTCCTTGCCGGCCGGCCCAGAATAAAGGCCTTCACCGCGCGGTGAAGGCCTTGCTCACGGGCAGCGTTTGCTCTTTTACTTGCAGGAGGAACAGGAACCCTGTCGCGGCGTCGTGATCGTGAAGCCGCCGCCAACCCAGGTCTTGGTATAATCGAGGACTGCTTCAGCCAGATACGGCACCGTGCCTTTGTCGACGGCGAATTTTACCTCGCCGGCGGTAAACGTGGTGTCTCCCTCTTTCATTGACTCATCCAGAGCCAGGCCGAAATTCGGCCCCCCTCACCCGATGCCGTTGATGTACACGCGGATGTAGGCATGGGTCATCTTCTTTTCGACCAGGAATTCTCTCAACTTTTCTTCTGCCAGAGGTGTCACCTTGAGCATCTCGCTTCTCCCCTCTTTTAAGAAAGATATTAAGTCAAAATGGCGAAATATGCCTACGGGAGCTATCCTAACATACCTTGTCCCAGAAGTCAATGCCCCGGGAAACAGATGCCCTTTCGTAATCCAATACCCTGCTCCGGAGCTGTTTGAGGCGTCTTTTGCGCGTGGCGGGCGCGCCCCTTTTCTCGGGACCGCCCGGTATGATAAGCTTTTAGTATGCGGTGCCCGGTTTACACGGCGGGGCGCGCGGTCTGTTTTTGCGGCCGGTTTGGTTTTGGCTTCGAATTCCAAAAGGGAAAAACGGAGCGGGCGCGAATTGTAATAAGGTTGGGGGCCGGGTAACGCTTATAATTTTCAACTGGGAAGCCTGGGGGACTCGATGCATGAATTGAGCCTGGTCGAATCAATGATGAGTTCGATCGCGGAGAGCGCGGCGGAGAACAACATCATCCGCGTGATTCGCGTAAAGCTGGTGGTCGGCCGCCTCAACCTGGCGCAGCCGGAGCTTCTGCAATTTGCTTTTGACGCTTTGCGTACGGGAACGATCTTCGAGGCAGCGACCCTGGAGATTGAAGAGCGGCCGTTAGTAATGCGCTGCCGGAAATGCGGCGGGACGTTTACCCCGGACTACGTGAATTTCTTCTGTCCCGGTTGCGGGGGGCAGGCGGAAATCGTGGCCGGCCAGGAGCTGTACATCGAGCACTACGAAGG
>JASEJH010000235.1 GCA_030016455.1 Thermoanaerobacteraceae bacterium | reverse complement strand
GTGGTGGGTGGCAGGCTGAATAGTTACCATGTCGAAAAAATAGCGCCGGGCAACTCAGAGGCAGCCCGGCTTTTTAACGCGTTTTCGGCCTACGGCTTAAATCAAACCCTGCCGCCGGTCTCCCGCAGAATTTGCAGTACTCGTTCGCGTAGGGTTTCGTCCACAAGGGCCCTCAATTAACGTCCTGTGCGGTTCTCACCTCAAATTCGTTCTCATCAACGGTGCTGACAACTTCGATTGCCGGGCGGATCAACGAAACGTCCTCGCCTCCCGCGTCTGCGTCGAAGGTCAGGCCGGTGGACCGACCTCGCCTGCACCAGTCACGGTCATAACTTCCTCGACGACGCCGTCTCTGAATTCAACCGCCTCGCAAATCTCAAGGTCGCGCGCTCCCAGAGCTTCAAGCCTTTCCAACGCACGTTCCGCGTCCGCCCGGTTCTTAAAGTTCGCCACAATCTTCTTCTCCGTCATCAGCCGCCCTCCGTTTCGAAACTGTTCTGTACCCAAAAGTGTTTCCTGTGTAAGAATCTTTCATCCGGATACAGCCAAGTTTCGCCTTTTGGCTCGCGGCGAAAATTACCCTCGATCGCTAAGAAATATCGCGATCCCCATAACTTGACAACCATTCTGTTCTAAGGATACAATCTTTACACCAAACTGAAAACGGCTTCGTTGCGCACTCATCACCGCGAATTTCGTTACGTCTGGGAAAAATCCAGGTCTGTTTACCTGCGGAAACCACCTGTCTTCGCGGACACGTCCACACAACTACCGCGCGGAACATCAAATCCAGAAAAACCCCGTTTTTGTAGCAAGTTTTCCGGTTTAAAGAACGACCCCTATATCTTTTTGCGGCTCAAAGCGTTGGTGCAGGCCAACAGGTATCCCGACGACCCGTAACCGGAGCCTTCAAGACCCCGGCAAACGGTAAGGAGGGATGTGCCGTGACCCAAATGGGAGCAACCTTTCATGGAGATGCACTCGTTTTAAGAAGGGCAAACAAACTCTTGATTCTAACAGGAAACCCTGCGGATTCGACGGTGCTGAAGCTGCGGCCGTGTATTTTCCCTCACTGTGGGGCTCTTTGTTGTTATGACGGCGCTTATTTGGCAGACGGAGAAGAAGACCGCATAAAGGCAGTGGTTTCCAACCACCCCGAACACTTTAAACACCTGCCCGGGGAATACATTGTAGACGGCAACTGGTACAACCGGGTCAAAGGAAGGAAAACCGCGGTACGGCCGTTCAGCTATCAAAGCCCGGATTATCCAAAACACTTCAACAACACCCGGTGCGTCTTTGCTTACGAAGACGGGCGTTGTTCGTTACAGACAGCCGCCCAGGAACTGAACTTGCACCCGTGGCATTTCAAACCGATGGCCTGCTGGCTTTTCCCGCTGCGGTTTTCCGGCAGCCGAATAACTATTCCGCCGCGCGAAAACGAAAAGGACCCCGATTACATTAACGAAGATTATCCCGGTTTTATAACCTTTCTTCCCTGCGGCCGCCACACCGAAGACGGGCTGCCCTGGTACCAGGCCTTGCAAAAGGAGATAGTGTACTTCTTGAACATGATTTTAGGTGTCTGACACCACGCGCTACCAGATAGGGAACGTGCGTTACGGCATAGAAGGCTGTTATTGATTATATAGTTAACAGGATTGAGTTCGGTTTCCCAATTTAAGCAATAAGCTTTCAGCCGACCTACGCGCCTGTTGCATAAGCGGGAGATGAAGCTTGTAGCCTGAATACTTTTTAGGAAGTTTCCCTACGGTTGGACTTACCCCCACCGGCAGACTCCTTGTTACCAACCGCCACCGTACTCCGCAGCGCCTCCCACATCTCGCCGGAGAGCAGGCCCAGGCGCCAGAGGGCGATGCCGTTCAGGTTGTACCGCTTGGCGATGCCCACTTTCGCCAGTATGCTTTCCGGGGTCTCGCTGGGGACGGAGATCCCGAGCACCAGCTTGTCGGCCGGAACGGCCGCCGCCATTTCCACGGCCTGAATAACGAGGCTCACGGGTTCCGGGCGGGCGCCGTAGTCGTAGGCCATGATTACGATCCGGTCGGCAACCGCCCCGAGGGCTTCGTAGTCGTATCCCCTGTAGGCGCTGTTTGGGGCGTGGAGCGAGAGCGTCAGCGTTTTGCCCTTGTTCTTCAGTTGTCCGGCCAACAAGCTGACGAAGTTGGTGAACCGCTGCCGCACCGTGGTCAAACCCTCCCCGGACTCGGAAAACCCCAGGCCTTCGAAATCGAGGTTCACCCCGTCGTAGAGGTCCGCTTCACCGGCGATTGCGGCGACCGCCTTTTGGACGGCCGCATCATCGGCCAGCAGCATGGAGAGGGTGCCGTCCCCGTCGGTGACGTGGACCACCATCTCCGTGCTAAGGCCGTACGCCGCGGCGGCATCAAGGACGCCCTCCCAACCCGCCGGTCGCCGCCAGCCCGTGGCGCTTTCGGTCAGCAGGTTTCCCTCCCGGTCGAGGCTGTACCAGCCCAGGGCAAGGTCGCTTACCAAATCGGTGTTCCCCTTCCCCATCTCCGGGTACGCTTTGCCGAAAAGGTTAGTCCAACTGCTGGTCTGCGGGCCGCCAAGGGCGTAAAAGCCGATGACGGTCATCTTTTTCGGCGGCGATGCGATTTTTGCCGTCCGCGCGGCGCCATCCCACAGCACCGTACAGCCGAACGCCTCGCTGAAGAAACGGAGCGGGACCAGCGTCCTCCCGTTCAGAATTTGCGGCGGTACGTCCAAGGTGATCGGGGTATTGTTGCGGTACGCCTTCACGCTGCCTATTTGCAAGCTGATGGAGACTCCTCCGCCCGTGGCGCTCACCGTCCTGGTCGCACCGTCCCAGGAAACCGCGACGTTTAAAGCCTCGCCGATGGCGCGGAAGGGGACCAGCGTGCGCCCGTTTTTAATCACCGGCTGCACGTCGAAGTGAACCGGCAGCCCGTCAAGCAGCACCGAGACCTCTTGCAGATATCCTTGTGCAGCGGCCGGCTGAGGAGCAACAGCAGCAAGGATGACCACAACCATAAAAAACACAAAAACCAAACGGCTCATTACGGACCTCCCGTCTCTTGCTGTCGGGTTTACGCACCCGCCGGCTTGGAG
>JASEJH010000234.1 GCA_030016455.1 Thermoanaerobacteraceae bacterium | reverse complement strand
AGATGAACAAGCTCCTGAAGGTACTGGAGGACCGGCGGGTTTTCCTCGAAAGCGCTTACTACAACCCGGATGACCCCAACACGCCTGCGCACATCCACGACATCTTTCAAAACGGGCTACCGGCAGACTTCCGCCTGGTCGGGGCGACGACGCGGCAGCCGGAGGAAATCTCCCCGGCCATCCGTTCCCGGTGCGTGGAGATCTTCTTCCGGCCGCTGGCGCCGGCCGAGGTCGAGGTGATCGCGGCGAACGCCATCCGGCGGCTTGGCCTGGACGCCGAGGACGGCGTGCTGGAAGTGGTCCGAAAATACGCCACCAACGGCCGGGAGGCGGTAAACATGGTGCAGCTTGCGGCCGGAGTGGCCGTCACCGAGGGGCGCATGGAGATCCGCGTGACCGATATGGAATGGGTGGTGACGTGCGGGCAGTACAATCCGCGGCCGGAGGAACGGCTGCCGGCGCAGCCGGCGGTCGGCCTGGTGACCGGGCTGGCGGTTTACGGGCCGAACGTCGGCGCGGTGATGGAGATCGAGGCCTCGGCACTGCCGGTGAAGAAAGGTACGGGCCGGCTGGTGGTCACCGGGGTGGTGGAGGAAGAAGAGCTGCAGGGTGCAGGCCGCCGCATCCGCCGGAAAAGTTCGGTCAAGAGTGCGGTGGAAAACGTCCTCACGGCACTGCGCTATACGCTGCAGGTTAAACCCGCCGACTACGACATCCACGTTAACTTTCCGGGCGGAATCCCGGTTGACGGCCCTTCGGCGGGGGTTGCGGTGGCAACGGCGGTTTATTCGGCGATTACCGGCATCCCGGTGGACAACCGGGTGGCCTTGACCGGGGAGGTTTCCATCAGGGGGATGATTAAGCCCGTCGGCGGGATCGTGCCGAAGGTGGCCGCAGCGTTGCGGGCCGGGGCCGAACGGGTTTTAATCCCCCGGGGGAACTACCAGAAGTTCTTCAGTTCCCTTGCCGGAATCGAGATTGTTCCCCTGGACCGCCTGGAAGAGGCGGTCCGGGAGGCGCTCCTCGGTGAGGAAAAGGCCGGTGAAGAGGCAAAGGTACCGGCGGCGTTACCGTTTGGTGCTAAGGTGACCTTGAAGATGTAAAAACTGCTATTTTCGGCTGTTCTTGCTTTCAGAGGTTTTTATTCCTGTAGCACAACTACTCTTTGGTATGTTAGAATAAGAACTGATTAATCAGTTAGAGGGTTGGATTTAGAGTAGGGGGAGGTGTTGGAGGTGGAGACGAAGACACAGACGCAGATACAGGTTCTGCCGCTTCTCCCGCTACGGGGTATTCTGGTTTTTCCTTATATGGTCATCCACTTGGATGTCGGTCGGGAAAAATCGGTCCGGGCGATTGAAGAAGCGATGCTCCACGACCGGCTCATTTTTCTGGCGACGCAGAAAGAGGCGCAGACCGACGACCCCAAGCCGGAAGATATTTACACCGTTGGGACGGTGGCGGAGGTCAAGCAGCTCTTGAAGCTGCCCGGCGGGACGATCCGGGTGCTGGTGGAAGGGATGGCCAGGGCGAGGATCGTACGCTATGTGGCGGAGTACCCCTTTTTCAAGGTGGAGATGGAGCAGTTTTCGGAGGAACAGGCCAAGAACAGCCACGTCGAGGCGCTGATGCGCAACCTGGTGCAGCAGTTTGAGCAGTACGTCAAGCTTTCCAAACGCATCCCGCCGGAAACCGTCGTGGCTATCGTCAATATCGGGGAACCGGGCCGGCTGGCGGATATCATCGCTTCTCATTTGACGCTCAAGATCGAAGATAAACAGGAGCTTCTGGAAGCGGTGGACGTGGCAGCGCGCCTGGAGAAGCTCTGCGCCATCGTGGCGCGGGAACTGGAGATCGTCGAACTCGAGCGCCGGATCAACATCCGCGTCCGGAAGCAGATGGAGAAAACCCAGAAGGAATACTACCTGCGGGAGCAGATGAAGGCGATCCAGCGGGAGCTCGGGGATAAAGACGAGCGCCAGGCGGAAGGCGAAGAATACCGGGAAAAGATCGCCCAGGCCAAGCTCCCCAAGGACGTGGAAGAGAAGGCGCTTAAGGAAGTTGAGCGTCTCGAGAAGATGCCGCCCATGGCTGCGGAGGCCACGGTGGTACGGAATTACCTGGACTGGATTCTGGCTCTCCCGTGGACGAAGACGACGCGCGACCGGCTGGACATCGCGACGGCGACCCAGATTTTGGAGGAGGACCACTACGGGCTCAAGGAACCCAAAGAACGGATCCTCGAGTACCTGGCAGTCCGGAAACTGGTCAAGAACATGAAGGGACCGATTCTTTGCTTTGTGGGGCCGCCCGGTGTGGGTAAGACCTCGCTGGGGCGTTCGATTGCCCGGGCGCTCGAACGGAAATTCGTACGCATCTCGCTCGGGGGCGTGCGCGACGAGGCGGAAATCCGCGGGCACCGGCGCACCTACGTCGGGGCGCTGCCGGGGCGGATTATCCAGGGGATGCGCCAGGCCGGTTCAAAGAATCCGGTGTTCCTGCTGGACGAAGTGGATAAGATGAGCACCGATTTCCGGGGTGACCCGTCGGCGGCGCTCCTGGAGGTGCTGGACCCGGAGCAGAACAGCGGTTTTTCGGATCATTACATCGAAATCCCGTTTGATCTGTCGCAGGTGCTTTTCATCACCACGGCCAACTACCAGTACAACATCCCGCGGCCGCTGTGGGACCGGATGGAGATCATCCAGATTTCCGGTTACACCGAGGAGGAGAAGGTTCAGATTGCGGTGCGGCACCTGATCCCGAAGCAGTTACGGGAGCACGGGCTGACCCAGGAGCAGCTGGCCTTCTCCGAAAACGCCCTGCGCCGGGCGATCCGGGAGTACACGCGCGAGTCCGGCGTCCGGAATTTAGAGCGCCAGATCGCCGCGATTTGCCGGAAGACCGCGAAGGAGATCGTTGCCGGCAAGACCCAGCGGGTCCGGGTTACGGCGCAGAACATCGAGAAGTTCCTGGGCATTCCGCGTTACCGGTACGGGCTGGCGGAAAAGGCGGACGAGGTGGGTGTCGCCACCGGGCTGGCCTGGACGGAGACCGGCGGCGACACGCTGGCCATCGAGGTTACCCTTTGCAAAGGGAAGGGAAACCTGACCCTGACC
>JASEJH010000233.1 GCA_030016455.1 Thermoanaerobacteraceae bacterium | reverse complement strand
AACATCGCCAAGCAGCACGGCGGCATCTCGGTTTTCGCCGGCGTAGGCGAGCGGACGCGTGAAGGGAACGACCTCTACCTGGAGATGACGGAAGCCGGCGTTATGGACAAGACGATGATGGTGTTTGGCCAGATGAACGAGCCGCCCGGCTGCCGTCTCCGCGTGGGTCTGACCGGCCTCTGCCTGGCGGAGTACTTCCGCGACGAAGAGGGGGCCGACGTGCTGATCTTTATTGACAACATCTTCCGGTTCTCGCAGGCCGGTTCCGAGGTATCAGCGCTTCTGGGCCGGATGCCTTCCGCGGTGGGTTACCAGCCGACGCTGGCCACCGAGATGGGCCAGTTGCAGGAGCGGATTACTTCAACCACTAAGGGTTCGATCACCTCGGTGCAGGCCGTTTACGTTCCTGCAGACGACCTGACGGACCCGGCACCGGCCAATACCTTCGCGCACCTTGACGGAACCGTCGTGTTGTCCCGGCAGATCGCCGAGCTCGGCATCTACCCGGCCGTGGACCCGCTTGACTCGGTATCCCGGATTCTGGATCCGAAGGTCGTGGGGCCGGATCACTACCAGGTGGCGCGAGGCGTGCAAAAGGTGCTCCAGCGGTATAAAGAACTCCAGGACATCATCGCCATCCTCGGGATGGAGGAGCTTTCGGAAGAAGATAAGTTGATCGTGGCCCGGGCGCGGAAGTTGCAGCGGTTCCTCTCCCAGCCCTTCCACGTGGCGGAAGCCTTTACCGGCAGACCCGGGGCTTACGTGCCACTGAAGGAAACCATCCGGGGCTTCAAGGAGATCCTCGAAGGAAAACACGATGATCTGCCGGAGGACGCCTTCTATATGGTTGGCGGTATTGACGAGGCGGTTGAAAAGGGCAAGAAGCTCCTCGGAGCCTCTTAAGGAGTGAGCGTTGTGGCAGAGAAACTCCAGAAGTTAGTGGTCGTCACACCGGCCCGCGTCGTTTTCACCGACGAGGTGCGGATGGTTGTCGCGCGCGGGGCGGATGGCGATCTGGGCATCCTGCCCGAACATGCCCCGCTGATCACCAGCCTGAAAACCGACGTGGTACGGGTGGAAAAGGGCGGCCGGTGGCAGCACATGGCAGTGAGCAGCGGTTTCATGGAGGTCAAGAACAACCGGACCGTCATTCTTGCCGACGCGGCAGAGCTTGCGGAGGAAATAGACGTCGAACGCGCGCGGCGAGCTAAGGAACGGGCGGAGGAACGGTTACGGACCAAGGGGCCGGATATTGACGTTATTCGGGCGGAGGCCGCGCTCTTGCGGGCTCTGGCCAGGCTCAAGGCGGTCGAGCTGGCCGGCGGTGCTGTGCGGCGGCATTAAGACCATCTAAACACAATTAACCTTTAGGATTATGAAGCCAGGTGAAAGCCTGGCTTGCTTTTTGCCTTCCATTTTTTAACCTCTTTTACCCCCTGCTTGCCCCGCCCTGCTTTCAGTTGGGGCCTTCATTTTTCTTGGGTAGGAACCAGGTGTTCATACCCGTGTCTATCTTCATTCGGGGCGACAGGTCGCCCGTGCAAGCTGGCGTACTAAATTTCCCTGAAATGGAAATAATGCTTAGACGCGGCGAGTATCTTAGTAAAAAGTTCGGGGTTTGGGAGGCACTGAAGATTTGCGGTTAAGAACGGGCCTGCTGCTTCTGTTGTTGTCGGCTGCCGGCGTCTGGTTCTACGGTTACCCTGGCTCCGGGGACAGGGTAGAAATCCGGCCAAATGAGCAGTGCGTCCGGCTGTACCGGCATGTCACCGGCGAAGTCCAGACCCTGCCGCTGGAGGAATACGTAACGGGCGTGGTGGCGGCGGAAATGCCGGCTTTATTTCCGGTGGAAGCTTTAAAGGCCCAGGCGGTTGCGGCCCGGACTTACGTTTTGCGGCGGGTGTACGCCGGGGGGGTTGCCAACAACCCGCACCCGGGAGTAGACGTCTGCGACGACCCCCGGCACAGTCAGGCTTATCTAAGCCGCCGGGAACTGAAACGGCGCTGGGGTCTGTTTAATTACTACCGCTACTACTACAGGATCAGGCGGGCGGTGGGGGATACCGCGGGCCTGGTGATTGTGTATCAGGGCCAGTTGATTGACCCCGTTTACCATGCTTCCTGCGGCGGGCGGACGGAAAACGCCGCCGACATTTGGAAATTTGACGTGCCCTATCTCAAAAGCGTGCCCTGTCCGTACGACGCCAACCCGCGTCCGGTCGAGGTACGCTCCTTCACGCTCGCCGAACTGGTGCAGGCGCTTTTGCCGGAAGCAGTAGCGGCAGCCTCAGGAGGGAATTTTGAAATAGCCCTCGTGAAAACGACTTCCACCGGGAGGCCGAAAGAGGTCGCGGTAAACGGAACGCTGCTTCCGGCCACGGCGGTGCGCGAGCGCCTGGGTTTGAAATCGGCCAGGTTCACTTGGAAAGTGGAAGGCGACCGTGTTTTATTCACCACGGTCGGGTACGGTCACGGTGTGGGCCTCTGCCAGTACGGGGCCAAGGGGATGGCCGAACACGGTTACGACTTCCGCGCGATCCTCGAGCATTACTACTCCGGAGTCCAGATTGTCAAGTATTGAAAATCCAGGTTTTGGCGGGGTGGTTTTCAAAACTCCGGAATTCAGCCCGAAAGATGGCGAAAACGGCCTCCCAGACAAGCATTTCTCTTTTTGAGGGGCATATAGATTAGAGTAGTGTACGTTGAAAAGACGCTGAACCTTCGAAATTCCCTTGCGGCACTTCGTTGGTGCATTTGAAAATTTGGAGCCCGTTCGCGTTAAGGTTAGAAATTGGGGGTTGGATGCAGGAGGTAGGGCAATGCAGGATTACATCCAGCGGCGGGTGCTAGAGATCTGTGCTTACATCTTGGAGACCCAGGCCACGGTTCGGCAGGCGGCCCAAGTGTTCAACGTCTCGAAGAGTACGGTGCACAAGGATATGACCGAGCGCCTGCCCTCCCTGAATAAGAAGCTGGCCCAGAAAGTACGCCAGGTCCTGGACATTAACAAGGCGGAACGGCACCTGCGTGGCGGTGAGGCCACCCGGCGCAAGTACAAAGAGACAGGGTAAAATTTTGCCGCACCAAAAGGAATCCACCCAGAAAATGTAGAATATACCTCACGTTTAGGTGGCAGAGAGTCTGCTTCCCTAAATTTTTTGCTGGCGCAAGCCTTAAAAT
>JASEJH010000232.1 GCA_030016455.1 Thermoanaerobacteraceae bacterium | reverse complement strand
ATGACATGCTCGAAATGACCCGGCTGGAACACGACGACCGTCCCCTGCCCCGGTCGGAGGAGGATATCGCAGATCTACTGGAGCACATCACCGCCCTCTTCCGTGCCCGGGCCGCCAACCTCGGTATCCAACTTCGCGTTGCGGTGAAACGGGCCTTGCGCTGGCCGGTTAACCGGGACCTGTTGAGCCTTGTACTAGTAAACCTCCTGGAAAACGCCCTCCGGTACACGCCGCCGGGCGGTGAAGTAACCCTGAGCGCCGCAGAATACCAGGGAGCGATCGCAATCACGGTACGGGACTCCGGGTCGGGGATTCCACCGGAAGAGTTGCCCAAGATCTTCGAACGCTTTTACCGGGTGGACAAGGCCCGCTCCCGGGAAACTGGCGGAACCGGTCTCGGGCTGGCCATTGTCCACCGGGCCGTCCGCCGCATGGGCGGAAAGATAGAGGTGACGAGTACGCCGGGGAAAGGAACCAGGTTTACGATCACGCTGCCGGGACTTTAGAATGAATTCCGGGAACCAGAAGATTGTAACATTACTGTAACAAGAGTTTATTGCCATGTAACAATTCTCGCCTATAATCAATACTGGCTGCAGCCAAAGCCTGATGTTGGAGGTGTGGAAATATATGGTTAAGAGGCGTTTGCAGCGGCGCCTGTTCCGGGCGTGCAGCCTGGTGCTGGCCGCCGTCCTGGTGCTGGGGCTCCTCTCGAGCGGGTGCGGCAGGAGCCCGGAGCCGAAACCGCAGCCGGAAAGACCGCAACCGAACCTGGAGGACACCAGACCGGACATCGGCGCCCAGCCGACGGAAACCAGGGTGAAGGTGAACCTCTATTTCGGCGACAGGCAGGCGATGTACCTGGTTCCGGAGGAGCGGGAAGTGGTCAAGGGAAACAGGACGCTGGAAGAGGTGGTGGTCGCCGAGTTGATCAAGGGGCCCCAAAAACCGGAGTTGGTCAAGACGATTCCCGAAGGGACAAAGCTGCTCTCCGTAAAGGTCGTGGACGGGATCGCCTACGTCAACTTCTCAAAGGAATTTCAGACCCGGCACTGGGGTGGTTCAACAGGTGAAACCTTCACCATCTTCTCGGTGGTCAACTCGCTGGCCCGGCTGAACGGCATCGAAAAGGTGCAGTTCCTGCTCGAGGGCGAAAAGATGGAAACCCTTGCCGGACACATGGAAACCAGCGAGCCGATCGCGCCGCAATGGAATATGGTGCAACCGGAGCAGCAGTAAGTTGCAGCAGCAGCAGCCGACAAAGTCCGAGATACACCTGCCAGGTGCAGGCCCAAACCCCGCAGGGTGCGGCCTGTACCCGCTTTTTATGCGGGTTTGAACGGTCCTGCTGTCCCGGAAAGGTTCACTCCCGGGGACGGTGCAGCGGAAAAAGGATGACCTCGCGGATGGATGAAACATTGGCCAGAAGCATCACCAGCCGGTCAACGCCGATGCCCAGCCCGCCTGCGGGCGGCATTCCGTATTCCAGCGCGGTAACAAAATCTTCGTCGAACATGTGCGCTTCTTCATCGCCGGCCTGCTGCTTGTCCAACTGCTTCAGAAACCGCTCCCGCTGGTCAAGGGGGTCGTTCAGTTCGGAGAAGGCGTTGGCGATTTCCCGGCCGGCGATGAAAAGCTCGAACCGGTAGGTCAGCCGCGGGTCGTCCGCCTTCCGCTTGGCCAGGGGGGAGATGTCGACCGGGTAGTCCAGGACGAATGTCGGCTGAACCAGCGCCGGCTCCACCGCCTCTTCAAAGATCGCGTTCACTGCTTCTCCCCAGAGCGCGTTTTGCTCAACCTCGACCTCCATCCGGTGCGCCGCCTCCCGCGCTTCCCGTGCGTCCAGCTGACTGAAGTCAATGCCCGTCCTCTGCCGCACCGTTTCCAGGAACGAGAGCCGGGGCCACGGGGGGCGCAGGTTGATCACCGTGTCGCCGTAACCGACCTCCAGGGTTCCGAGGACTTCCTGCGCCGCCGTGCTGACCAATTCTTCGGTGAGCACCATCATGTCGGTGTAATCCGCGTATGCCTGGTAAATCTCGAGCATAGTGAACTCGGGGTTATGCTTCGTTGAGATCCCCTCGTTGCGGAAGTTCCGGTTGATCTCGTAAACCTTCTCGAAACCCCCGACCAGGAGCCGCTTGAGGTAAAGCTCGGGTGCAATCCGCAGGTAGAGCATGAGGTCGAGCGCATTATGGTAAGTGGTAAAAGGGCGTGCCGCCGCACCCCCGGCAACCGGCTGCATCATCGGCGTTTCCACTTCGAGAAAACCACGGTCGTCAAGAAAACGCCGCAGCGCCCGGACGACTTTGCTCCGCAAAACGAAAGTCTCCTTGACCTCGGGATTGACGATGAGGTCAAGATAACGCTGGCGTAAACGCAGCTCGACATCCTTCAGCCCGTGCCACTTCTCGGGAAGGGGACGCAAGGACTTGGCAAGCAAGGTCAGGGCTTTCACACCGACGGTGATTTCCCCCGTTTTGGTCCGGAAAACCGTTCCCCGGACACCCAGGATGTCGCCGATATCGAGTTTTTTGAAAAACTGGTAGGTATCTGGACCCACTTCGTCTTGGCGGAGGTGAATTTGAATCCGGCCGGAAAAATCCTGCAAATCACCGAAAGCGGCTTTGCCGTGACCGCGTTTGGCCATCAGCCGCCCGGCAATGCTCACCTCCTTGCCTTCGAGATCGGTGAAACCGGTGTGGATTTCCAGTGCGGAATGGGTACGCTCGTACCGGCCCCCGTAAGGTTCGATACCCTTTTCCCGCAGTTCCCGGAGCTTCGAACGGCGCACCAGAAGTAGTTCGTCCAGTTCCCCTTCAGGCTCGTGCATAACCAACTCCCGTCAGGTAAAGATTAGTGCTTCATGATATCCCGGATCATCAACTTCCGCCTTCCGTCCGGCACTTCCACCTCGATGATCGTCCCTTTCGGCTGCCCCAGAAGGGCTTGCCCCACCGGCGACTCGTTAGAGATCTTCAGCGCCCCCGGATCCGCTTCCGCCGAACCAACAATGGTGTATGTGTACTCGGTTCCGTCGGTAAGATCCTCAAGCAATACCGTTGAACCCACGTTCACCACGTCGGTTCCGATCTCCGCCGCGTCAATCACCCGGGCGTTCCGCAGCATTTTTTCCAGGGTGATGATCTGCCCTTCTAAAAAAGCCTGTTCGTTCTTGGCGT
>JASEJH010000231.1:839-3186 GCA_030016455.1 Thermoanaerobacteraceae bacterium | reverse complement strand
GCGGCAATTGAGGCAAAGTCACAGGTTGGTCCTTCATTCGGCAACAACTTCAACAACAGAACCGAAGAAGCGATGGGCAGTGCGCTGGATCTCTGGACCGCCTATCGGGAAGGCGTCTTTCTTTCGAGCTCCCAACCCTTTCTCGGCTACTTTTTCATGCTGGAAAACTGCCCCGCTTCTAATCGTCCTATAAAAGTCAAAGAGCCGCATTTCAAGGTGTTCCCTGAGTTTGTTGACGCCTCTTACATGAAAAGGTACGAATTGTTCTGTCGCAAGCTGGTGTTGGAACGGCATTACACTTCTGCGGCGTTTATCACTTCTGACCGTGTCAATGGAGAAAAGGGTGCATTCGAGACCCCGGCGGCCGATCTTTCAGTTGAGATGTTCGCAAGGTCTCTTGTAGCCCACGTTTCGAGGTTTGTATGATCGGTATGGCAAAGACGATTCACAGGCTCATTAACGGCGACGCCCGGGATCTGTCTTTCATCCCTGACGAATCGGTCCATCTCGTTGTTACTTCCCCGCCATATTGGAACCTAAAGAAGTACAACGAGAATCCCAACCAGATGGGGCATATCCTGGATTACGACGATTTTCTTGCCGAGCTCAAAAAGGTATGGCTGCACGTTTTCCGGGTACTTGTACCCGGCGGGCGTTTGGTTTGTGTGGTTGGCGACGTCTGTGTTGCGAGGCGCCGCTTCGGTAGACATTTGGTATTTCCGCTCCATGCTGACATTTGCGTAATGTGCCGGCAAATCGGTTTTGATAATCTCAATCCAATTATCTGGCACAAAATTGCAAACGCGTCTTACGAGGTGCCCAATGGTTCAAAATTCTTAGGAAAACCATACGAACCCAACGCGATTATCAAGAATGACATCGAGTTTATTCTTATGCAGCGTAAACCCGGCGGCTATCGTAAACCAACTGAGGAACAGAGACGTAACAGCATGATTGACAAAAAAGATTTCGAACGGTGGTTTCAGCAAATCTGGACTATACCGGGTGCTTCGCTAAAGAAACATCCGGCTCCCTTTCCTCTTGAGCTGGCCTCACGACTGGTGCGAATGTTTTCCTTTGTGGGAGATACGGTTCTAGACCCTTTCTGCGGCACCGGGACTACAATGGTCGCAGCGCTCAGGTTCCAAAGAAACAGCATTGGCGTTGAAATCGACCCCGAGTATTGTCGGATGGCAGCAAGTTACCTGAAAGCAGAAAACAGCAATCTATTCAGTAACGCTGAGTTGATCTTTGAGAAAGCGGTTCCCGAAAAAGCCACTTGCATAGTTAAAGAAGACCCCGCGCTTTACCAGGTCAAACCGGCACGACGGAAATTAGAGTAGATGTACGCCGTTTTAGAAACCGGAGTTTGCTGTGACAGAGCAGACGTGGCGCCTTTTCCAAGTACTCCGACGGGGAAGCCAACCGGCTCGCAGTTCAACGCCACAAGCCGGGACCGCACCCCCTACTCCCGGAAAAACTTCTGCCAGTGCTCCTTCCCGAGGAAGCTCTCCTCCACGTTCGCCTCCATCTCCTGGAACATCTTGTAGGGGACCGCAAAGGTGAACAGATCCCTGCCCAGCAGCTTCCGCACGTTTTCGCGGGCGGAGAGGTCCACCAGGCCGATGACGGCACGCGGGTTTTCGGACTGCGCTTCCCGGTAAGGGAGGATGCCGAGCGACTGGCAGCCGGCGGCAAAGGGAATTATCACGCATTTGTTGCTCTCCCGGGCGTAGTTTGCCAGGACCACCAGGGCGGCAAGCTGGTCGGGGTTCGCCAAGAAAATAACGGTCACGGGAGTTTCCCCGGCCGGGTCAACATTTTTAAGGGGCTTGAAAACGACGTACGGTGCCGGAATGTCCGTGATAGGCATGACTTCAAGGAACTTTTTCACCAACTCGGGTGACTTGATGTACCTTTCGCCGTGAAGCAGGTTGTCGACGAACCCTTCTCCCCTGGCAGTCTGGATCATTTCCCGTGTCAGACCGGTCTCCGCCATGCCGGTTGACAGGAAGCGGCAAAAGGCGTCGACGCCGCCCCACCAGTTCAGGTACTGGTTGCCGAACCCCAGGCCGGTCCCGCCCCCCAGGCAGCCGAAGGTGCTGCGGTCCACGACGGCCGTCTTGCCCCGGGCCGCGCCCGCGAAAAGCCACATCACGCAGCCCCACTTGCCTTCCTTGAACTGCGCAGCCCCTGCCGGCTTCTTGTTCGCCCACAGCAGGGCCACCGGGCCATACCGCAAATGCAGTCCGGCGGCGATTTTACTTTCCATCTCAGATCCTCCCCGCTCGGTCTGTTTTGAAAATTGTAACACAAGGGCGGCGGCCGAAACCATGCCTTTGTTCCC
>JASEJH010000231.1:0-829 GCA_030016455.1 Thermoanaerobacteraceae bacterium | reverse complement strand
CTCCAGTCAATCGCCGTTCGCTTTTTCCTTTCTCGACCCCGTCTACACCGAAGCAGACCCGGCGCAGAATCCTGCCGGAAGTCATATTTTAACATCATCAAAATCCTTGTTCCAAGACAGGAATCGGGTTGAGGCCTGTCGTATTTTTACCGGCGAAGGGGTCGAATTTTGCTGCAGGGGGTCGGAGGAAACGTGCGCAGGCCGGTCCTGATTTGCACGCTGGTTTTCGTAGCGCTTTCGATACTGGCGGCCTTCTTCTGCTTTGACGGGTGGCGTGAATTCTTCGCGGCGCAGCCCGGCAAACCCGACAAAGGCGGGAAAACCGCCGTTGAAACGAAATCTTCCGAACCCTCGGGAAGCGCCGTGGCCGCCCCGAAGCCGACCATGGAAGAGCTGCGGGATAAAGCCCGCGCGGTCAAGGCGAACGAACTCGGCCAGGTCCCCATCCTGGTCTACCACCTGATTGCCGATCAGGAAGGCCGTTGGGCGCGCACTCCGGAGAACCTGCGGCAGGACCTGGAAGAACTCTACTCCCGCGGGTACGTTCTGGTTCCCCTGACCGACTACCTGACCGGCAAGATCAACATCCCCGCCGGCAAATCCCCGGCGGTCATCACCTTCGACGACAGCACCCCCGGCCACTTCCGGCTCCTGGAGAAGGATGGGGAACTGGTAGTTGACCCTAACTGCGCGGTGGGAATCCTCCGCGAGTTTGCCCGCCGGCACCCCGATTTCGGCAATGCAGCCACCTTTTTTGTCAACGCCCGCCCGTTCGGGGGCGAACCCGGCCAGGAAGGCTACTGGCAGAAGAAACTGCAACTGCTCGTAG
>JASEJH010000230.1 GCA_030016455.1 Thermoanaerobacteraceae bacterium | reverse complement strand
CTGACGTCTTTCGGCCAGTACATCAGTGCGATAGGGGTTTTCAGCCTTTGCGTGGACAGCCGGGGGAATCTCCGCGGCACTTTCCCCGGTGAAGGGGTAGCCCTGGCAAACAAATTCGGGGATAAAAGCATCCTGGTATTGCACAATTGCCATGACGGCTATTTTGACCGCTGGTTGATTCATAACTTACTAACCAACCAGTCCGTTCAGGATAGATTCTTTGAAAACCTCCTAAAGCTCCTCCGTACCAACGGGCTGCACGGCGTAAACGTCGACTTTGAAAACATCCCGCCGACCGACCGGGAACGGTTCAACAGCTTCCTGATCAAGCTGGCCAGCATCCTGAAACCGGCGGGCTATTCTTTCAGCGTTACGATGCCGGCAAAAACCTGGGACGACCGGAAGAGTTCCTGGAGCGGGGCTTTCGACTACCAGTTGATCGGCAAGATTTCGGACTATGTGGTGCTGATGACCTACGACGAGCACTGGTTCGGCGGAAAGCCCGGACCGATAGCCTCTCTGCCCTGGGTGATAAAGGTTTTGGATTACGCAATAACGCAGATCCCGAGACATAAAATCTTGATGGGCGTGGCGGCGTACGGCTACGACTGGTCGGCGCGCGGGACCCAGATGATCGGCTGGAATAAAATGAACCAACTGATTAATAAGTATGGCTGGGACAAGGTCCGTTGGGATAACACCGCCTGTGCACCGTACCTGCGGTACTGGGATGCGGGAGGAGTATACCACGAGGTCTGGTTCGAAAACAAGTACAGCCTGAAGATCAAACTGGGGCTGATAAAAAGCTATAACCTGGCCGGAATCGGCATCTGGCGTCTGGGGTTTGAAGACGCAGTTTTCTGGGAAACTGTTCGCAGTTCACTGTAAAGAAGCAGGGGCCGGTTCAAAAAGGTTCCGGGAAGAGAGAAGCACCGGGCCGGACTTTCCCCGAGGCAGCGGCGGTTGGAGGACGGCGGTTGGAGGTTAGAGGTTGGAGGTTAGAGGTTGGAGGTTAGAGGTTAGAGGTTGGAGGTTGGAGGTTGGAGGTTGGAGGTTACCGGCTCCTGGTTTCTGCCCGTGTAAGATTCGTGGCGTGCTGCGGGCGTCTGCGGGGGCAAACAAGCGGCTCCGGCGGCCGCCGCTTTTCTTTTCCGCCGGAATCGGGCGGCATCCCGGTTGCAGCCCTGGGATGGCTCCGGGATTCAGGGATTTTTTATGCAATGAGGCCGGAAGCTTGCATCCTTGAAACGGTGCGGCAGCGAGATTTTTCCGCAGCGGCGGTCTTCCCTGTCCGGCGTGCTTCTGGTATATTAATCTTCGGGGTGTTTCTTCCTCGTTCAGCCTGTGTTCTTGGCCGTTCAGGGAGGTAGGGAATTTGCGTTTTCTGGTTTTGGCGCTGGGTCTTTTCCTCTTCACAATGGCGGCGTTTGCAGGAAAAGCAAGCGCGAAAGTGGCGGAACCGGTGGTCGTGGCGCGTACCGCTGTGCTGATGGACCTGAAAACCGGTCAGGTGCTTTACGCCAAGGAGCCCGAGGAAAGGATGTACCCGGCGAGCACTACCAAGATCCTGACCGCGCTGGTGGTGCTGCAGAACGTCAGGCTGGACGACTGCGTGACGGCCTCAAAAGAGGCGGTGAATACCGGGGGCTCGGCGATCTGGGTCCGGGAAGGGGAAAAGCTGGCCGTCAGCGACGCGCTTTATGCCTTACTGCTAAACTCGGCAAACGACGTGGCTCTTGCGCTGGCCGAAAAGGTGAGCGGTTCGGAAAAGGAGTTTGTGGCGCTGATGAACAGCACCGCGCGGGCCTGCGGGGCGACGGATTCGCATTTCACCAACGCCCACGGTTTGCCGGACGAGAACCATTATACCACCGCCCTTGACCTGGCGCGGATAACCAGGGTGGCAATGGGAAACCGGGTTTTCCGGGAAATCGTGGCCACCAGAACGAAGAACATCACCCGGCCCTCCCCGGAAGACCTGAACCTGCTGATCAACCACAACAAGCTTCTCTGGAACTACGAGGGCGCCATCGGGGTAAAGACGGGGTACACCACGCAGGCGGGGCAGTGCCTGGTGGCGGCGGCCCGGCGGGGGGAGCGCGAGCTGGTTGCAGTGGTCCTCGGCAGCGAGGGGCGAAACGTCTGGACCGATGCCGCAAGCTTGCTGGATTACGGCTTTTCCGCCTACCGGCTGATGCCGCTGCTCAGGGCCGGGGAAGTCGTCGGGGAGCTGGAAGTGTTCCGCGGGGTAAAACCGCTGACGCTCGAAGCAGCGCAATCCGTGTGGTACAACCTTCCCGTCACGGACGACGCACTGAATTTGCCCTTTTGGAAGCTTTTGCTCCGGCCGGTCGAAGCACCGGTGCGAAAGGGCCAGTCCGTAGGCGAAATCATTTTTCAGGACGGGCGCGGGGAAATCGGACGGTTCAGCGTGATTGCCGGGAATGATGTGGCGCGGACGCCCTGGTGGCCGGTGGTCCTGCGCGGCATCCTTTACGCCGGGGGTGCACTTTTTGGCCTCTTTATTTTGCTGGTGGTAGCGGGGCGGAGGAGCCGGCGGCGCCGGACGATGTTTTCGCGTCGAAGCAACCCGTATAAGTTTTAAGTGCAGTTGGCTCCGGAAATGGCCGGAGCCGTTTTTAAAGGGTTCGGTCGGGCATCAGGCGCTGCAGGAGGCGGGCCAGGTGGTTGCATAAGGGAAAGAGGGCCAGGCTGCTGATCACGTTGTAGAGGATGTGTGCGTTGGCCACCTGCTGCGTCGGCCTGGCGGTGGAGGCCGCCACTAAGTTGCTGAAGGGGTTCAAAAAAGGGAGAAAGATCAGGGCGCCGAGAACGTTTACCAGCAGGTGGGCGACGGCGACGCGCCGGCCGGCAACGGAACTGGTAAGGGAGACAATGATCGCGGTGCAGCAGGTGCCGATGTTGTTCCCGAGAACCAGTGCGACCGCGGTTTGCAGGTCGACCACGTTCTGGTTGTACAGCGTCATCGTGATCCCGGTGGTGACTGCCGAGGAATGAATCAGGGCGGTCAGGATGGTGGCGGTTCCAATGGCCAGGAGAGGGTTTTTGCTGGCCGCCGCGAGTACCGCCGCAAACCAGGGGATCTCCTGCAGCGAGCCAATCCTAAGGTTCAGGATGTCGAGCCCCCAGAAGATCAGGCCGGACCCGGTCAGAATCGATCCCAAAGCCCGGAATGCCGGACGAACG
>JASEJH010000022.1:8281-11680 GCA_030016455.1 Thermoanaerobacteraceae bacterium | reverse complement strand
CTGACAACGCGGTTGTTTCTTCCTTGGCCGGAGAAAAATCTGGCCGTCTGATACCGTTTCGTTAAGGGTGATTTGGAGGAAAGAGTCATGCCGGAACCGGTCAAGCCGGTGGTAGGGGTTTTCACCGCGCAGGAGGAGTTGTTTTTGGAAGTGGCCGGTGCGCTGGCCGTTCGCCTGGGCGAACCGGATTATGCAACGCCGCCAATGGACTTTAACCAGACGGCATACTATGCAAAAGAGATGGGGCCGGGGCTCAAGCGAAGGATTTACGGTTTCCCCCGGCTGATTGATCCCGGGGAATTAGCAGCTATTAAGCGGTGGACCGTTGGGCTCGAAGAACGCTGGCGGATTGGGGGAAAGCGGCAGGTCAACATTGACCCCGGATACGTTAGCCTGGCAAAACTAGTGCTGGCAACCACCAAGGACAACATCCACCGTATTTATTTAGGGGACGGGGTGTACGCAGAGGTAACACTCTTCTTTCGCAAGGGGCACTTTCACCCGTGGCCGTGGACCTACCCGGATTACGCGAGCGAGGAGTACCGCGCGATTTTCGAGCACATCCGCACGCTTTACCGCGGGCAACTCCGGGCCCATGATCGGGTTCTTGAAAAGATGATTCATCCCTGAGTATTTAAAAACCCCCTGTTGCTTACTTTTCTGTATGTAAAATTATAGAAAAAATTGGTAAAGGAGGGCGAGGCCTTTCATTAACGAAGGGATGTGAAATAAGACCCTGGTAAGTTCGGGTACCCCGGCACGTCTGGCGGCGCCGAGAAAATTTACAGAAAACTTTCTCCAAAGGACGTCTTATGCTATACTTTCGTTAAAATCGTGGCGAGGGAGCAGGAAAAAAGGTGTCCAGGGAAGAGAGCCTCTCCTTCGAGCAATGTCTCGAACGCCTGGAGGCAATAGTGAAAGAGGTTGAAAGCGGGAACCTTGATCTGGATACCGCCATCATGCGCTTTACGGAGGGGATGGAACTGGTCAGGAAATGCCGCGTCTTCCTGACGGTTGCGGAGCAGAAGCTGAACCTCCTGATCGAGGAGAGGAACGGCAGGCTCGTTCTTTCACCTACCAACCCGGCGAAAGGGAACGAAGATGGAGTTTGAGACCGCCCTAGTATCTAAGGCCCGGCTGATTGACCAGGCACTGGACGAGTGTCTCCCGCCGGAACTGGCGCCGCCGGGGGTTATCCACCAGGCGATGCGCTACAGCGTCCTTTCCGGCGGCAAGCGGCTACGCCCGGCACTGGTGCTGGGAGCAGCCGAAGCCGTCGGGGGCAGGGCGGAAAACGTAATCCTGGCGGCCTGCGGCATTGAGCTGATTCACTGTTACTCGCTGATTCACGACGACCTTCCGGCCATGGATAACGACGATTTCCGGCGCGGCCGGCCCACCAACCATAAGGTGTTCGGGGAAGCGATTGCGATCCTTGCCGGGGACGCCCTCCTGACCCTTGGTTTTGAGTTACTGGCCCGGGCGGGAATGGCGGCGGCCTCACCCGCTGCAGGCTTGCGGGCGCTGGTAGAAGTGGCGCAGGCCGCGGGAACCGAGGGCATGGTCGGCGGGCAGGTTCTGGACATCACAAGCCAGGAAGTAGGTGTCGGCGCGGAGCTTGTGGAGCAGATCCACCGGCGGAAGACGGGGGCGCTTTTTGTGGCTTCCGTGCGCACTGGCGCCATCCTGTCCGGCGCCTCGGAAGAGCAGCTTGCAGCGCTGGACGATTACGGGCGGGCAGTCGGGCTCGCCTTCCAAATAGCAGATGATATCCTGGACGTGGTCGGCGAAGCAAGCAAACTGGGCAAACCCGTGGGAGGTGACGCCCAGAAACGGAAGCTGACCTACCCCGGCGTTTTCGGACTGCCTGCCGCCCGTGAGCGGGCCAAAGCGGCGGCGGCGGAAGCGGTTGCAGCCTTGAGGAAGTTTGGACCAGAGGCCGACTTCTTGCGCGGAGCGGCGCAATTCGTTATAAACAGGGAATTCTGAATTGAAAACGGGGTAGAACTTCCGCAGAAGGTGGATTGGGCATTCCGGCGCAAGGTGGGGCGTTTTGAACCCGGGAGCGTTGGTGTGGTATTATATATTTACAGCAGAATACTTGCGGACTACAGAAGCGGATTTGGGTACTGAAGTTTTCCGCGTTGCTGTTTGAAAATTGCAGACGGGTAAGTGACGCAGTATCCTAGTCAGGGCTTTTCTTTCGAAGACGGGCCTAAAAATCCGTCAAGGGCATATCAATGAAGTTCCTGGTGCTGGCTGCTGGCGCCCAGCTGGGGGTCGGTACTGGGAGTTAAGGCGGAGGGGCGAGCCGCAAAGGCATGCGGGCGTTGACCCCGCCGCCGCGGAGACCCAAGTGCGTGGGGCGAACAGCCCTATGGCTTGGGAATGAACCTGTACGTGGTTAAAAGCTGCGTGCAGTGTAGCCTGCCTTGAGTGGCCAGGGTGGATGCAACGAAGTGGATGCAAAGGTGCGGGACTCAGGGCCGGGGCCCATCCCTGGGACCTGCAGGCTGAAACCTTGGCTGCAAAAGAGGCTAGAAAGAAAGCAGCCCTGCCGGGGAAAACCCCTAGGCTGTCCAGGATTCTGGGGCACCGCGGGGATTAAAGTGTAAGCTTAGTGGCAATCCAGCCCTGGCAACGGTGACGAACCAGGAACGCTCTTAAAGGGAAACCGCCGGTACGGCGACGGCCGGTGAGTGTTCGGGAAAACCTGCTGGACCTAAGCTGCAGCGTTTACTCGCGGGGCTGTCACTTACCTGTGCTTAATTTCCTCGAATATAGACGGGGTGAGAATTACTTGGCAAATAACCAACCCCGCCTCTCTTTCGTGCGCCACGTCTTGATGGTACTCACGGGAACGTTTGTGGCAACAGTGATCTTCGCATTTATCTCCGAGACTTTTGTGCGGCGTGTGGAGACGCTGGGTTTGGCGGTGGGGTTTTTGGTTTTGATCGTAATCATAAACATCGCCTTCGACGTTCTGGGTACTGCGGCAACCGCAGCATCAGAGGCGCCGCTGAACGCGATGGCAGCGCGGAAGATTGCCGGCGCCCAGGAAGGTTTACAGTTAGTCAAGAACGCCGACAAGGTAGCCAACTTCGCCAACGACGTGATCGGCGACGTTACCAGTATTGTTGCAGGGGCGCTTGGCATTTCGCTTATAGCGCAGGTCATATTATCATGGCCTCAGGCGAGTGAATTCTGGCTGAATATCCTGGTGACCGCGTTTGTCGCTTCCGTGACCGTAGCCGGTAAGGCGGTAGGCAAACGAGTGGCGGTAATGCGGGCGAACCAGGTAATTTTTTTAGCCGGTCGTCTGGTTGCGGGTTACAACCGTCTGGTCCATCCTTCTGCTTCGCGGAAAACAACTCCGAACAGGAAGGTGCGAAAAATTGA
>JASEJH010000022.1:0-8271 GCA_030016455.1 Thermoanaerobacteraceae bacterium | reverse complement strand
TTTCCCGGAGGATTTGAAGCTGCTTCAGGCCGAGGAACTGGAAGAATTAGCTGCGGAACTGAGGGAGTTTATTGTTAAAACGGTTGCCAGGACGGGCGGGCACCTGGCGCCGAATCTCGGCGTGGTGGAGTTAACCATTGCGCTCCACCGTGTGTTTGAGGCGCCTCGCGATAAGATCATTTGGGATGTAGGGCACCAGTGTTACGCACACAAGATTCTTACCGGCAGGCGGGAGCGGTTTCACACGCTCCGGCAGTTCGGGGGCTTAAGCGGCTTCCCTTCACGGGAGGAAAATGTTTACGACGTATTCGGTACCGGCCACGCCAGCACTTCCCTTTCGGTGGCCCTGGGGTTGGCCAAAGCGCGCGACCTGAATCAGGACAACTACGCGGTGGTGGCGGTCATCGGTGACGGGGCCTTGACGGGCGGGATGGCTCTGGAAGCCCTGAACCACGCCGGACACCTGAAGGCGAACCTCATCGTGGTCCTTAACGACAACGAGATGTCGATTTCGAAGAATGTCGGCGCGCTTTCGGGCTATCTCACGCGCCTCCGCACGGACCCCAAGTACCACCGCTCGCGGGAAGAGTTTGAGTCCCTGATTCAAAAAATTCCGGCCATCGGACCAAAGATGCTGCGGGTTCTCGAACGCCTTAAGGACAGCGTGAAGTACCTGGTGGTTCCGGGCATGTTCTTCGAAGAACTTGGGTACACCTACCTGGGGCCCGTGGACGGGCACAACATACCGGCGCTGGTCGACACTTTAAAGAAAGCCAGGACGCTGAAAGGGCCGGTGCTCGTGCACGTGGTCACCCGCAAGGGTAAGGGCTATCTGCCGGCGGAGCGGGATCCGGACCTCTTTCACGGGGTAGGGCCGTTTGACGTACAAACGGGGGAGCTTCGTCGCTCCGACCGAGCCTCGTACACGGACGTTTTTGGGCAAACCCTCCTGCGGCTGGCGGAAAAGGATCCCCGAATCATTGCCATCACCGCGGCGATGCCCACGGGGACCGGACTCAGGCCTTTCGCCCGGCGCTTTCCTTTGCGTTTCTTTGACGTCGGTATCGCGGAGCAGCACGCCGTGACCCTGGCGGCGGGACTGGCCGTGAGCGGCTACCGGCCGGTCGTGGCCATTTATTCCACCTTCCTGCAGCGGGCGTACGACCAGATCATCCACGACGTCTGCCTCCACCGGCTGCCCGTGGTTTTCGCCCTGGACCGCGCCGGTATCGTGGGCGAGGACGGTGTGACCCACCAGGGGATCTTTGACCTGGCCTACCTCCGCTCTATTCCCAATATGGCGATTATGGCGCCGCGAGACGAGAACGAGCTGCAGCACATGTTGCGGACGGCGCTCGCCTACGGCGGCCCCTGTGCGGTCAGGTACCCCCGCGGCGGCGGGACCGGCTGCGCCCTGGACAGCGAGCCACAACTCCTCCCCTTTGGCCAGGGGATGGTGTTGCGCGACGGAGGAGACGTCAGTATTTTCGCTGTCGGAAACATGGTTGAACCCGCGCTGGAGGCGGCGGAGCAGCTTGGTGAAAAGGGAATTGAGGCGGCGGTGATCAACGTGCGGTTCGTAAAACCGCTGGATACCGGCCTGCTCCTGAGGTTTGCACGCCAAACCCGGCGGGTGGTAACGGTCGAAGAGGGGATCCTGGCCGGCGGCTTCGGAAGCGCGGTGGCCGAGTTGCTGATGGATCACGGCATGGCAGACGTAGAACTGATCCGCCTGGGGATTAACGACACCTTCGTGGAGCACGGGGCCCCGGCGATACTGAGGGATAAATACGGGCTTACCGCCGCCGGCATTGTAAAAGCGGTTACGACATCCAAGCGGCGCCTGAGGGTGGCCAGGGTCACCCGATGAGTTCCCCCCGAAACCGGTTGGACGTGTTTCTGGTTGAAAAGGGGTACTTTCCCAGCCGGGAACGGGCGCGGGCGGCAGTTCTTGCGGGCTGCGTTTTTGTTAACGGCCGGCGGGCGGAGAAAGCGGGCCAGCTGATCTCTCCGGTAGATACGGTTGTGGTTCGGGCGGAGGACCTGCCCTATGTTTCCCGCGGCGGTTTAAAGCTGGCCCACGCGTTGAAGGTTTTCGCCCTCGACCTGGCGGGGCTGACGGTCCTTGACGTGGGCGCCTCCACCGGCGGTTTCACGGATTGCGCTTTGCAGGCCGGAGCGCGGCGTGTTTTCGCCGTGGACGTTGGTTACGGGCAGCTGGCCTGGAAACTCCGGACAGACCCGCGCGTGACGGTTTTGGAAAGGACGAACATCCGGTACCTCGAGCCGGAAGCACTCGACGAACTGGCGGATTTCGCCACCGTTGACGTGAGCTTCATCTCCCTGGAAAAGGTGCTGCCGGCGGTGGGCCGGTTGCTGAAGCCCGAAGGGCAGGGCCTGGCGCTGATCAAGCCACAGTTTGAAGCAGGACCGGAGAGGGTGGGCAAGAAAGGGGTCGTCCGTGACCCGGCAACGCACGCCGCAGTCTGCACGAGGATCGTTGACTTTATCCACGGCTGCGGCTGGGAGGTGCGGGGGGTTGCTTTTTCACCGGTGCGGGGGCCGGAAGGAAACGTCGAGTTCTTCGTCTTGTTTGCCAAGACGCCTGGCAAACCGTGGGAGGGAAGCGTGGAGGCGGTTGTAGCGGAGGCTCGGGAGTATTTCGAGAGTAAAGAGCCGGAATAGGCGGACTTGGTGCATTTCCGAGCAGAGCGGCGGTTAGAAGGTAAAGGGGGACGCGGAAGGGAGTCCGGAACCCGGGAACCGGAATCGAATCGTCAAACTTTATACCGGAAGGCGGCGGGTAAAATGGAGCAGGTTCGGACGGGCAGGGAGAAGCTTTCTTTGTTTACCGGGATGGTTTGCGGTTTTGTCGTTGCCGCTTTGCTCACGTCCCTGCTGGCTTGGTATACATACCAGGGGAAGGTGGTCGCGAAGGTAAACGGAGTGGCGATCCGTTACCACGAGTTTTACGAAGAACTTGCCAGGGTCCAGGGGCACGAGGTGCTTGGTCTGTTAGTCGAAAGAGAACTGGTACGGGCGGAGGCCGAAAAGCGGGGCCTGAAGGTTAAAGAAGGAGAGGTAACGGCGCGGCTCCGGGAAATACAAAAGTTTTACGGGTCGGAGGAGAATTTTGAGCGCCTTTTGCAGGAAAAACACCTGACCCTTGTCGACGTGAGGAACCAGATCGTTTTTCAGCTGCTGGCCGAGAAGATGGTGGGAGAAGTGAAGTTTGAAGAAGAAGAAGCGCGCGCGTTTTACGAACAGTTCAAGGAGGCGCGCTACGATGGCCAGCCGTACGAAAAGGTGAAGTCCCGTGTGAAGCAGGATTACGAAACCTTCCTGCGCGGCCGGCTGGCGCCCCAGACGATCCAGGGCCTGAAGGAAGCGGCGGAGATAGTCTACTACTGGTAGGAGCGCGGGAAGTCCGTGCCGGCTGTACGGGAGAGCGGCGCCCTGTAGGAGGTGTTTTTTCTAAGTTGATTTCGGAATGCGGGTGCGACTGGGCTGATGATAAGAACGGTAGGACTGATACTTAACCCGACCCTGGGAGAGAGGATCGCCCCGGTAGCCCGAAAGCTGATCAGCTATCTTGGCGAACAGGGGGCGCGCGTCTACCTGCTTGAAAAACAGGCGCCGGTGGTCGGAGCGGAGGGTGTGACGGAGGAGGTGCTCCGGGAATGCGCCGACGCCCTTTTTTCGGTGGGCGGGGACGGCACGCTGCTTTCCACGGTCCCCATCGCTGCACCTAAAGGTATTCCGGTCTTAGGTATTAACATGGGGCGGCTGGGTTTTCTGGCGGAACTCGGGCCCGAGGAGATTTATTCTGGGGTAATCCGCGACGTTCTTGAAGGCTGTTGCCGGATCGAGGAGCGTTTGCTTTTGCGGGTCGGAGTGGAACACGAAGGGACAATAGTCCAGGAGATGGTATGCCTCAACGAATGCGTGGTCGGACGCGACGCCCTGGGCCGGTCCTGCCGGGTGGAGGTGCGGGTAGGGGGGCAGTGCGTGATGAATTTCAATGGCGACGGGGTCATCGTAGCTACTCCGACCGGTTCCACGGCGTACTCTTTTTCGGCGGGAGGCCCGTTGCTCGAGCCGGGGGTTGAGGCGATTGTTCTTACACCCATTTGCCCGCATTCGTACACCGTGCGGCCGGTAGTGGTTAACGCTGCTGCGGCGGTGGAAGTGGTCCCCGGGGGCGGTTCCGCCGCTTTCAGGCTGGCAGCGGACGGGGAGGAGAGTGCCGCGCTGCTGCCCGGAGACAAGGTGACGATCGAGCGTTATCCGCGTCCGTTCAGGCTCATCCGGGTCTCTGAGCGGAGTTTTTACACCGTTTTGCGTGAAAAACTAAGGTTACAGGGTTTGGAGAGCTGTGAGGGGTAAGACGAGGAGTGCGGTTAAAGTGAAGCTTGCAAGGCAGCAGAAGATTCTGCAGTTAATCAAGGAGCGGCCGATAGCAAACCAGAGGGGATTGGTAAAAGCCTTGGCCGAGGCGGGTCTCAAAGTGACCCAGGCGACCGTTTCCCGGGACATAAGGGAGTTGGGGCTGGTGAAGGTCTCGCTGGGCGGTACGATCAGGTATGTGACTCCGGATTCCCGGGGGAAAAGTGTGCGCGAAGAGGAACGGTTGCAGCGCCTGGTGCGGGACGCCGTCATCAGTCTGGACACCAGCGAAAATCTGGTGGTAGTAAAGACTCTCCCCGGTGCGGCCCAGGGGGTCGCCTCGGCGGTGGACCAGGCGGAATGGCCGGAAGTGATCGGCACGGTGGCCGGTGACGATACCTTCCTGGTCGTGGTAAAACCGCGGAGCATGGCACCGGTGGTGAGCCAGCGGCTGAAAGCTTTAACAGGGAGAAAAAAGTAGGGGCGCCAGATGCTCCATACGTTAACCATCAGAAATGTTGCGCTGATCGAAGATTTGACGCTCGAATTCGGTCCGGGTCTCAACGTTTTGACCGGCGAAACCGGAGCCGGCAAGTCGGTGATTCTCGAAGCGCTGGAACTGGCACTCGGAAAAAGAGCGACGGGGGAGTACATCCGGACCGGTTCGGAAAAGGCGTTTGTGGAAGCAGTTTTCAGCGTGAAGGAGACACCGGCCTGCCTCACCGGTGCGGGCATCGAACCGGAGGAGGGCTTCCTCTTTTTCTGCCGGGAATTGTACCGCCAAGGCAAGGGTCTTTGCCGGATCAACGGCCGGGCTGTGCCGCTCGCCCTGTGCCGGGAGGCTGCGGAGGAGTTGGTTGACTTTTTAGGTCAGGGAGAGCAGCAGGTGCTTTATCATCCCGTGAAGCAGGGCGAAATCTTCGACGCCTTTGCGGGTTTGAGCGCGGCCCGGTCCGAACTGGCGAAAATCTACCAGCGCTGGCGGGTGGTTAAGGAAAAGGCCGAAGCGCAGGCGCGGCAGAACCAGGAGCGGTTGCGGCGGGCCGACACCCTTCGCTACCAGATAAAGGAGATCGACGCGGCGGAGTTGCAGCCCGGGGAAATGGAAGAGCTTCTTCAGGAGCGGGAGTGGCTTCGCAACGCGGCGCGGCTCACCGAACTGGCTCTACACGGACGGAACCTCCTGAGCGGGGAAGAGCGTTCGGCCGTGGAGACCGTGGGCGAAGCCGCCGGGATCGTGGCGGAGATCGCCCGCTTCCAGTCCAGGTTGAAACCGTACGCGGAAGCTCTATCCGAAGCCGTGCAACTGGCGAGCGAGGCTGCGCGCGAGCTGGAACAACTGGCCGACCAGGCGGAGTATAGTCCGGAGCGGCTTGACGCCGTCGAAGAGCGCCTGGAAGTGATCAAAAAGCTCGGCCGCAAGTACGGCGAAACGGTGGACGAAATACTCCGCTACCGTGAAGCGGCAGCGGCGGAGTTGCAGGCGCTGGAGCAGGAGGAGGAAGAGGGTTCCCTGCTGCAGGAGGAGGCGGAAAGGCTCCGGCGGGAGTGGGAGGAAAAGGCGGCAGAGTTGCGTGCCGCGCGGGAAAAAGCCGTGCCGCGGCTGGAGGAAAGGATGTCGCGGGAACTCGAAAACCTGGCGATGGGAAAAACGACTTTTAAAGTCGTTTTTCAACCCTTGCCGGAGACACCGAACCCGCGGGGCCTGGAAGAGGTAGAATTTTACTTCAGTCCCAACCCCGGGGAGCCGCCCAAACCCCTGAACCGGATCGCTTCAGGAGGAGAAGCGGCCCGGGCCATTTTTGCGCTGAAAACGTTAATCGCCGCCGGTGACCGGGTGGATACTCTTTTCCTCGACGAGGTGGACGCCGGAATCAGCGGTGAGGCCCTCGCGGCGGTGGCCGACCGGTTGGACTACCTGGCGCAGCACCAGCAGGTGCTCTGTATTACCCACCAGGCGGTACTTGCCGCACGGGCAGGGGTTCACTACGTGATCCGAAAAGAGACGCGGGATGAACGCGCGGTGACCAGGGTTGTCCGGCTGGAGGGTGAAGCCCGGGTGCGGGAACTGGCGCGGCTGGTGGGAGGCGTACCGGAAACCGCCCTGGAACACGCGCGGCGGCTGGCGAAGTTGTAGCAGGCCAGGCTCCAAAATGGTTGGCATAAAGACCTTCCCCGGCGGGCATTTTAAATGCCCGGAGGGGAAGTTGAGTTGCAGCGAAAGCAGCGTCAGCGGGCCGCTTTATTTCTTTTTGTCTTCCTTTTCAGCCTCTGTACCTACGCCACGGCTGCTTTTTGGCCGGTCGAGCAAAACCTTGCGGTCGGCGAGTTTCTAGATCTCAGTAGGGTCTTTCCCCGCTTTTTATTAGAACACCTGGTCTTAACGACCGACAGCCTGCACTTTGCTGGTAGCAACCGGATTCGCCTTTCCCAGGAACTGCAAACGGCAACCCCGGGTAGCTTCCACGTTCGGGTGGTACTCCTGGACGTTTTGCCGCTGCGTACCCTTGTAGTCAACGTCCAGCCGGTGGTCCGGGTCTATCCGGGCGGTCAGGCGCTGGGCGTGCTGCTTCACGCACAGGGGGTGATCGTGGTCGGTTATGCCGGGATTACGGAACGGGACGGAGACGTGGTTAATCCTGCGGCCTCCGCGGGTTTGAGGGTAGGGGACCTGATTGTGGGCGTGGACGGGCATCCGGTGACAAACGAGGAGGTAATCCGGAAGGCAGTGTTCCGCGCGGGCGGGGAGCGGCGGTCGGTTGTACTGAAAGTAAAGAGGGGGGACCGCACACTGCGCTTTGCGGTGCGGCCAGCTTTCTGCCGGAAGGCGGAGTGCTACCGGATCGGCCTTTTGATCAGGGATTCGACTGCGGGTGTCGGCACGCTGACCTTCTACGATCCGGTGAGCAGGACGTACGGCGCTCTGGGCCACGAGGTAGCTCAAGGTATCACCAGCCGGCCGCTGGCGCTGAACGAGGGGCGGGTTGTCGAGGCCTTCATCCAAGGCGTACGGCCTGCTGAGCGGGGAAAGCCGGGAGAGAAAATCGGCGTGCTTACCACGCAGGTCTCGCGCTTGTCCGGAGCCATCAGCCACAATACCCCGCACGGAATATTCGGGTGTCTGGATCGGGTTCCAAAGCACCCTTTCTACAGCGCGCCCATTCCCGTCGCGCTGGCGCACCAGGTGCGCCCGGGGAAAGCGGAGTTGCTTACGGTGCTGGAGGGGAACCGGTTGGAAAGATTTGAAATCGAAATTTGTCGGGTGAACGTGATCAGCCGGGCGAACGCAAGCAGGAAAGACCTGGTCCTCAGGGTTACCGACCCACGGTTGCTCAGGGTGGCAGGCGGTATTGTGCAAGGAATGAGCGGCAGCCCGATAATCCAGCGCGGACGGCTGGTCGGTGTGGTAACGCACGTCTTTGTAAACGACCCGGAAAGGGGCTACGGCATTTTCGCCGAACGGATGGTGCGTGCGTGCGGATTGTTGTCGTTCGAAAATAATATTCCGATTTTTTCTGTTTCCCACCTTATTTCGACGGGGACCTGTTGTAAAATATAAATAGAAGTAAGTATGTGTGGCTGCAAGAAAAATTTACCAATTTTAAACTTTTTTATCTAACGGAGCAGGATATTTTTCTGGTGCGGCGAATTAGCAACTTACCTGGTTTACACCAAGGGGTTTCCAAAAAAGAGAGAAGGGGGCTTTAGGAGTTAATGACTAAACCGGTACGTGTTCTGATTGCCGATGACAACCGGGAGTTTTGCGAACTCCTGAAAGAGTTTCTGAACCAGCAGCCGGACTTTGAACTGGTGGGTGTCGCCTACAACGGCATGGAGGCCGTAGAAGCCATTGAAAAGACGAGGCCTGATGTAGTGATTCTCGAT
>JASEJH010000229.1 GCA_030016455.1 Thermoanaerobacteraceae bacterium | reverse complement strand
AAGCCGTAGGTAAGGTAACCCCAGACCAGAAGGCGCCGCCGGCCGACCCGGTCGGAGAGGCGCCCCGCCGGGTAGGCGAGGAGACCGTAAACGCCTACATAAACAAGATATAGGAGAAGCACGTCCCGCACCAGGAAGCCCAGGTTCTGAGCCCGCAGCAGCAGGAACTGGTTGGAGGAATTCCCGAGAGTAAAGAGGAAAACCACCACTAAGAAAGCCTTGAGCCGCGGGTCGAGTTCGCGCCAGTTAAGGCTGAGGCGCTGGGCGGTCCGGGAACGCCGGTCGCGCTTCTCCCGGACGAAGAAGAGCAAGAATACCCCGATGGCCGCGGGAATGACGGCGTAAAGAAAAACTGGGCGGAAATCGGCCGGCGCGTGCCGGAGGAGAAAGTAGGCCGCTGCCACTCCCGCGACGGCGCCGAAGGTGTCCATCGCCCGGTGCAGCCCGAAGGACAAGCCGTAGGCGCGCGGGTCGCTGGAATCGGCGATGAGGGCGTCCCGGGGCGCGGTGCGCACCCCCTTGCCGAAGCGGTCGGCGAGCCGCCCGCCTAAAACCCAGCCCCAGGAGGTGGATAGGTAAAAAAGGCCCTTGCCCAGGGTGGAGAGGGCGTAGCCGGTGATGGCGAGCGGTTTGCGGCGGCCGAGGCGGTCGGACCAGTAACCCGAAAAGACTTTCAGCAGGCTGGCGGTGCTCTCCGCCAGGCCCTCGATCACGCCGACGATGGCCGGGGTGGCCCCGAGCTGAAGGGTGAGAAAGAGCGGGACCAAGGGATAAACCATCTCGGAGCTCACGTCGGTGAGAAAACTAACGAGGCCGAGCAGGATGATGTTAAACATCGCTTTCCTCCCCGCGTGGGCAGTATTCTGCCGCTACCCGCCGGACGGTGGCGAACCGGTGCTTACGGGCGGCGCAAACCGCGGCCGCTGCCTCCGGCGTGCCGATCTGGCCCAGCGCCGCGCAGGCGGCGGCTGCCAGGTAAGGGTCTTGGCTTTCCTGGAGTTTAGCCACGAGCGCGGGCACCGCGGCGGCCGCTTTTAGCTTGCCCAGAAGGTAAGCTGCCCGGAGGGCCGTTGCGGCCTCGGGTGAATCAAGCGCCCGGATAAGTTTCTCCGTGTAACCGGCGTTGTCCTCTAACGGTGCACCGCAGTGGGGGCACGGACCCCGGGCGCCGGCCGGGACTTCCCGCCAGCACTTTTGGCAGAAGTAGGTAAGCGGCACCGGTTTTTCTCCATAGTTTTGAATTTTTCCTGGTTGAGCCAACACTTCTTCAGGTTTACAAGGACGTGAGCGACAGGTTTTAAAAACGGTTTTGCAAGCCGCCTTCTTTGTACAGACGGCTATTTTTCTGCGGGCGCTTTGCCCCGAATGACCAGCACCGGGCAGGGGGCGTGGTTGACCAGGTAGTTGGAAACGCTTCCGAGGAGGTAGCGTTTCAGGCTGCCTAGTCCGCGGGCCCCCGTAACGATTAAGTCTGTACCTTCATGGGAAGCAAATTCTACAAGGCGCTCGCCGGTGTGGCCGAATAGCATGTGCGGGGTGAGTTCAACCCCTTTTTCCGCGGCGAGAAACGCAGCCTGTTGGAGCGCTTTTTCATAGTACTGCCGGGCGCGCTGGATGTTTTCGTCAACCTCGTCCAAGGTGCCGGCGTAGTCCGGTAAGTGGACTACCGAGACGCTTGCCACAGTGGCGCTGTACTTTTGCGCGAGGTCAAGCGCAGTGCGTAACGCCGCGAAAGACGGGGGTGAGCCGTCAAAGGCCACCATCAGTTTTTTAAACAAGTCTCTTTCCCTCCTCAACACCGTGAGCTTTTCCGCTTTCATTTACCTTACACCAAGAGGGTGTCCCGCGACATCATTGTACTCGTCAAGAGAAGGTTTTTTCCAGGGGTATGGTGCTTGTTTTTTGCGCAACCTCGACCGTTTCGGCTTCCGGTTTGAAGAACGCCTGGGCAACGAGGGTTGGGACGACACCGCTTAAGATCACCACCGTGACAAGGATAGAATACTGGGATTGAGTGATATAACCGTGGGTGAGACCGAAAAGCGACGCGATGGTGCCAAAGGTCAGCCCGGTAGACATCAAAAGCGTGGTATACGCGCTATCGTTTCTGCCGAACCGGAAGAGGGTGGTCAGCGGCCAAACACCAGCCACTTTGGCCGCCATTTTGACCGCCAGGAGGACGGTAATGAGACCAATTCCGGCGAAAAGGGCGTTGAAGGAGACGAACATCCCCGCTTTCAGAAAGTAAAACGGCGTGAGGAAAGCGAAGGAGAGCCCCCGCAACCGCCGTACAAACTGCCGCTGCTCCGCAAAAACGGTGGCCATAACAAATCCTGCCAGATAGGCCGGCAGCACCGCCTCGCTGTTCGCCTTGACGGCCAGGGCGCCCAGGCCGAAGAGGACGAGGAGGAAGAACTTGGTTTCGGGCTCGCTCACCCGGTCGGCACAATTGGCAAAAAGGCTGCGGGCAAGTGGCGGGAGAAACGGGAGAAGGACGGCCAGGGCAGCGAGGAAGATTACCAGCCACAGGTTGTAATGGGCGAAAAGGACGCCGAGGGCCGCCACCGTTCCCAGATCCGTTATAAAGCAGGCGGTCAGAATAATTTTCCCGAGTTCCGTTTTGTTCAGCCCGGTTTCCACCATCACCGCGTAGACGATGGCCACAGAGGTGGTAGAAAGGGCGATACCGGCGATTTTTGCTGCCGGCAGGCTCCACCCGGCCACGTAGTATGTGTAAGCCATAGCGGCAAGGAAGGGAAAGAGAAAAGAGACGGATCCGATGACAAGGCTTTCCTTCCAGCGGCGCCGCAGCACCGCGGGGTCGACTTCGGCACCGGCCAGAAACGTGAGGAGGATGCTGCCGACACCGGCAAGAAAGTTGATCCACGGGGTTGCCTGGATGCCCAGGAAGTTCCCGCCGAGGGCGCCCACGAATATCTCGACCATTGCTACCGAAATGCCGAGGCGGACGGAGACGAGCGAAGCCAAAAAGGCCAGCCCGACCCACACCGTTGCCTGAAGGTAGATATCCAATTTTGTTTAACCCCCTTAAATATAAAAAGAAAATGGCTCCTGTTTTTTCTGCAGGAGCCATTAGCATGGCTGCATTAGGCGAGCTCCATCGCCGGCGTTGCGGAAAAGTTCCCTTGTCTCAACGCTGCTTCCAATTTTATCAGGGTTTGTTCAGGTATGTCAAGGAGTTCTTTGGGAAAGCCTTGTTG
>JASEJH010000228.1 GCA_030016455.1 Thermoanaerobacteraceae bacterium | reverse complement strand
CGTGCTGAAGTCTTCCACGGCAGCGGCGGGCTGGAGGTCTGGGAGTTGAAACAAGCCGATGGCGAATTAGGGCTGCGCCTTTCCACGACAAAAGGCGAAGCACCCTACTTCGGCGTTATCAACATCGGCGATTTGTCCGCTTTTAAAAGATACTTGGGAGAGCACCTGAACCTGACTGTTCATGAAGACAACTTCAGCCCTTCGCAGTTTAACCTGGTTGATCGTTCCGATTCCCCCATCCACCTGCTCATCGGCGCCAAGAAGTTCATCGAAGGCTGGTCTTCCTGGCGCGTTTCGTCTATGGGGCTGCTCAACGTCGGCAAGGGCGAAGGCTCTCAGGTCATCCAGCTCTTCGGGCGTGGTGTGCGCCTAAAGGGGAAGGGCATGAGCCTCAAAAGGAGTACCGCCCTGGATGGCGATAAGCATCCGGAGGGCATCCAATTCTTGGAGCGGCTCGCCATTTTCGGCTGGAACGCCGACTACATCCAGACGTTCCGTGCCATTCTTGAAAAAGAAGATGTGGGCCGGGAAATCCAAGTGCCGGTAACGAAGATGCATCCCTGGCCGGCAGGCAAACTCGCCGTTCCGCAGAAGACGCCCGGCTTTGACCCGGCGGTTCTCACCTGGGTCCTGGATGACAGCGGTCCCCGGGTAGAACTCGACCTGACCCCGCGTATAGCCGCGCTAACCTCCCAAGCGGCTGCAATGCCAAACCAGGTTGGTGTGCAGGTGGCCGGTGGGCAGATGTACGATAGCCGCACCATTGATTTTTCACCGCAGTCTCCCTGCCGCCGGTTTCTCGACTACGAGCGCCTCTACCTTGACTTGCTGGAATACAAACAGGCCCGCGGCTACGCCAACCTGCACATCGAGCCGCAAATGCTCCCCGGAATCCTGGAACGGTGCGGTACACTCAAACTGACTGCCGAAGAAGCCCGTGACCCGGAGCGCCTTCACGAAGCCGCCGCCCAATGGCTGAAAACGTACACTGACCGTTTTGTCCGCATGAAGGAGCGCGAAGCCGAAAGCAGGCATGTTGTGCCGGCTTACTTGGCAGCCGGTGATGAACGCATTCTCGAAACGTACCGGATCCGCGTACGCCCCGGTCAGTTTTTGCAGCAGATTGAAGCCCTTATCGAGTCCGGTCAACTCCGGCGAGAGATTGAAGCGCTCCGGCAGGGCACGCAGGTGCCGGATGTAGAAGAACCGCTCCCCCGTCTGTACATGGACCGTAGCCTGTTCAACCCCATCTTGACCGAAGGCGGGCGGCATTGGAAACAGGTTGTCTCCATTCATCCACCCACACTAAACCGCGACGAAAGGCGCTTCATCACCGACCTGCGAAATTACTGGAGGCAGCATCACAACCAGCCTCCGGTGGAATCATGTGAACTATACGTGCTGCGCAACTTGGCGAATACCGGTATTGGCCTGTTCCACCGAAGCGGTTTCTATCCCGACTTTGTCCTGTGGTTGCATAATACGGAAACCGGCAAAACGTGCGTTTGCTTCATTGAACCTCACGGCCTGCACCACGACGGGCTGGCCGGAAGCGCCGACAGATTCGCCGCCCTGAACACGCTGAAAGGGTTGAGTAATCACCCTGAGTTTCAGCAAAAGGGCATTGTATTGAGCGGCTACATCCTGACAGCCACACCGCCGGAACTGATTATTGATGCTCAAGGCAGGTCAAAAAACGCCTTGGAAAGGGAATATCCTTTGATCTTTCAAGAGGACAACTATATGCAAAAAATGTTCAGCGGACTTGAATGCTGATACTTACACCAGTGAGCGTTCGGGCAGGCGAGGCATTTACATTTTATGCTTTTCTTGGAAACCTAAGGGGTCTCGTTTTCTGGTTTCTCACGTTGCTGCCATTCCGCCAAAATACGTTCCAATAACTGCTGAACTTAAAAGTTTAACTGCACATCCTCGCAGCTCAGGGTAATAACGCTCTTCATTTAGTTAGTCTTTTTAATACTTGAAAACCGGTAGCGGGTTTGATCAATTTTAAACCGTATTTATCCATGATAACTGACCGGGCAGCTTTAATCAGCGGTTCATCTCTACTTACAAAGTAGTTCGCTTTGTTTAATATAGCTGTGGTCAAAAGGGTAGCATCTTGGGTTTTCGCGTCCTTTATTAAAAAAAGTAACGAGGAAAATATGTCTAAATAATTGGGATCGTCTTCAAGAGACTTCTCCGCTATGGGGAAGACACGGTTTTCGGCAAATAATTGGTCGAAAGTAAGCATAATTTTTTCATAAATTTCTCTGTAATCGCCCTCTTTTATCTCTGGGATATTTCTACTATCACGCCAGCGGGAGATGGGCATACCGTTCTTAAACAGTAACATACTTCTGAACTCATCCCTGACTGCAGAGAATAATTCGTTAATGCCAAGTGACGAAATGTAAAATTCATTTTGGTTCTTTCTATTATCATCATGCAAAACCTTATTAACAAAGTCAATTGAATCCCTATATCGGTCACTATAAATAGTGGCGAATTCTTGAGTAAGGTTAAACTTGTCCACCAGGAGTTGCAAAACACTTCCTTCGCCCATTATCCAGTGAGCAAGCACGTTAGAATCAATAAACCAGACCAACATCAATACAACGTTCCCTTTCTATTTCTTGGAAGAAGCCTTCTTTGAGCTCCATAAACCCTTTATTTGACCGGTCTGGCCGTGTTTGCTAGAGCGTTGTCGTAGTTCATAATATTTGCCCGTAACTGGGTTATGAATGCGTTTTTTAGGTTTGGTTTTTGCAGCCACTTAAATCTTTCCTTCCAAATTTGAGTGACGCTTGGATCTTTGAAATCGACGTTTGTAACTTCCCAAAAGCCTCTCGTTTATGTCGTTTTTCATTTTTACTCTGGATCAGAGAGGTGCCACCTTATCCTAATATCGGTGTTTGTTGATGGTAGAATCCGACGCATGAAGTAAGGCAACATAGTCCCTGACCATTTTATATTCTATCATATATAGACTTTAACGCGATAGAGGTCGCAAACGCTTTTCCCGGTAGCAAGCGTGAGATAGCAACCCTTTTCAGACGCTTTTTTGATGAGAGAATGAGCGCAACGAGTAATCCGGCAACTTACGGAAGCCGGCTGCGTTCTGCACCGTCAAGGTATGTACCATACCGGCCGAGACAATCATCGAAGTGTTGCAGGAAGTCAGCGTGCTATTGATGGAGTAGATATGTTTTTTTGGCGTCAGCTCATCTTGTTGCCCGAGAAGGTGA
>JASEJH010000227.1:2196-3313 GCA_030016455.1 Thermoanaerobacteraceae bacterium | reverse complement strand
CATCCAACCTCCGGTCTCCAACTTCCAAAATGCCATGCTTGTTTTTCGCGGTCTCCAGACTTTTTGCCAAAGCTTGCCATCTGTGAATAGACAGAGGTTGCTTTCGAGAAATTAGAATTTTGCAACACTCTCCTATGGTAGCATTCTCTCACCCCATTGAGAGGTTAGCCCCAAGAAAACGCCCGCTTTCAAAGAGCGCTGGATGGCGTCTACTGGAAATAGCCCACGTTTTTAACTCCTCCTGCGAGTACGGCAGTGTTCCCGCCGCGGCTGACGGCCTCTTTCAGCGCCCGGCTGGCCTTCTGCAGGACGTCGGGGAGCGTGGCGCCGTCGGAAGGGAAGACAGCCACACCGAGACTGATCCTCACTTTCAGCGGCTCGGGCACCCCCTCCACTCCGAAAAGGTGGCGTTCCACCGCCCCACGGAGCCGCTCCGCCGTCTCCTGCGCCACCGTTTCCGCCGCTCCCGGCAGGAGCACCGCGAACTCATCGCCGCCGTAGCGCGCCAGAAGGTCGTATCCCCGGAGGAAGTTTCGGAGTACCCGTGCCACTTCCCGCAGCGCCGCATCACCCACCAGCGGCCCGTAAAGGTCGTTGAATTTGCCGAAATTGTCAATATCGGCCAGAATTACCGCAACGGGCTCATCTTTCTCCAGCGCCCGTTCGCACTCGGCCTGGGAGCGGAGTAAAAAATACCGGCGGTTCAACACGCCGGTAACCGGCTCCGTCTGCGCCAGGCGCTCGATCTGGGCGAACAGCCGGGTGTTTTCGATTGCCACCGCGGCCTGCCCCCCTACAATCGTCAGCAGGGAAAGGGACCTTTCGCTGAAAGCATAGGGCCAGCGTGCGCCGAGGAGAAAAATCCCCAAAACCTCCCTTTCCGTAACCAGCGGGATGACGATTAACGAGCGTTCGGCGATTACAAACCCTGTTTCGCTCCTGAAGCGCGGGTCCTCCCGGGTGTCGTGTACGATTTCCGGCTCCCGGGTTTCGGCTACCCAGCCGATAAAGCCTTCCCCCCGGCCGAACGCACTCTCGCGGATCTGTTTTGCAAACGGTCCGCTGACCGCCGCGGGCATAAACGCCTTCCGGTCTTCCGACCAGACGTAAATCACTC
>JASEJH010000227.1:0-2186 GCA_030016455.1 Thermoanaerobacteraceae bacterium | reverse complement strand
GGAGGCGGTTCGGCGGGTAGTCCCGTACCGCCTCCAGGACGAAGTCGAGGGTTTTCTCCAGGGAGACGCTTTCCCCGAGCCGTCGGGCGACATGATAAAGGGCGGTCAGTTCCCGGTTGGTAAGCACGAGCACAATGTAAAGGCGCAGGACGAATTGCAGCGTTAGCGCCGGAATGAAGAGGAGCGCGGCGGCCCAGTAAGTCATCGCCTCCCAGAGCAGAAACATCAGGTAACCCAGCGGCAGGGTGAACAGGTAGGTGAGCGCGTCCCATTTTAAGGCTTCGCGCCACAAAACCATCGGATGGTAGCGGCGCCGCGGCCAGAGAAAGAAGAAAACCAGGAGGTGGTTGGCGGCGTAGTAAGTCCCGGTAAACGCCAGCACCTGGAGGGTGCCGGCAAGAGGTGCCTGGTTACCGAGAACGCTGCCGACGTAAAGGTACGCCGCGTTGGCCAGCCAAAAGGCGCAGACGGACTGACCGGCGTTGAAAAGTGTGGTCCGCCACGGCTCCCCCTGACCAAAAAGCCGCTGACCGAGAAGCGTAACCACCCCGCCGGTCCAGACCGCCGCCGGCAGCCCGTAAGCAAGGAAAAGCGTAAGCGCCACCGCCCAGCCCGCGGACAGCTGCCCCTGGGGCAGCGACACGGTAAGCCCTTCCGCCATCAGCCAGAGGGCCGCCATGACCAGGAGTTCCCGGCTCAGGTCCAGGTCAAGACTGCCCGCCACGGAGGCCAATACGGAAACGCCGCAGAGGATTACACCCCAGGTGTAAAAAACGTAAAGAATGCCCCGCCGCACTTTACCCCTCCAAGCGGTGAAATTCGACAAGAATTTTCCTGTCCCTGCTCCCCAAAAGAAAAAAGCCGGCGTCTCCGGCTGTTAGCTCTGGAATCAAGAAACGTTTCGAAGTATCGTCTCTCTAACCCGTAGCCCGGTGAGTCTGAAATCCCCGCGCGAGCCCGAAGCGGCACCTTCTCAGGCGTCCTGCTGCAAATCCTGCACCTTATCCGTCCGCTCCCACGGAAGGTCAATGTCCGTCCGGCCGAAATGTCCGTAGGCCGCCGTCTGTTTGTATATCGGACGGCGCAAATCGAAATGGTCGATAATGGCCGCCGGCCGAAGGTCGAAGTGCCTGTTGATCAACTCCACCAGCCTTGCCTCCGGAACCTTACCCGTGCCAAAGGTTTGCACGCTAATTGAAAGCGGCTTGGCCACCCCGATGGCGTACGAAAGCTGTACCTCACACCGCTTGGCCAACCCCGCGGCGACAATGTTTTTGGCCACGTAACGTGCGGCATAACTCGCGGAGCGGTCGACCTTCGTTGGGTCCTTGCCGGAAAAGCAGCCGCCCCCATGGCGCGCCATACCCCCGTAGGTATCCACAATTATCTTCCGCCCGGTAAGTCCGGTATCCCCCTGCGGGCCCCCGATGACGAAGCGCCCGGTGGGATTAACCAGGAAACGCGTCTCACTGCTCAAAAGGTCCGGCGGGATGACGTGGCGGACGACCTTGGTCAGGATATCCTCCCGGATGGTGGGCAGGTCGATGTCCGGGTGGTGCTGGGCGGAAACCAGTACCGTATGCACCCGCACCGGCTGATCGCCTTCGTATTCGACCGTTACCTGAGTCTTCCCGTCCGGCCGCAGGTAAGGAAGCTCGCCGCTTCTCCGTACCGTGGCCAGACGCCGGGCCAGTTTATGCGCCAGGGTTATGGGCAGCGGCATCAATTCAGGCGTTTCGTCAATCGCGTAACCGAACATGATGCCTTGGTCCCCGGCCCCGATCATGCTGTATGGGTCCCGGTCTTCGCCGGTTTTACTTTCCAGCGCCCGGTCCACGCCGATGGCGATGTCAGGCGACTGCTCCTGAATGCTCGTGATAACCGCGCAGGTCTCGCAGTCGAAACCAAACTTGGCCCGGGTGTACCCTATTTCCCGGAGGGTTTCCCGGACGATGGTGGGGATATCTACGTAACACCTGGTAGTGACTTCCCCCGCCACGAAAGCCAAGCCCGTGGTCACCAGCGTTTCGCAGGCCACCCGCGCCTCGGGATCCTGGGCCAGCATGGCGTCAAGGATGGCATCGGAGATCTGGTCGGCGATCTTGTCCGGATGTCCCTCCGTTACCGACTCGGAAGTAAAAAGCCTTCTCGACATTCCCTCTTCTCTCCCGTACTTTTGTTCAGCA
>JASEJH010000226.1 GCA_030016455.1 Thermoanaerobacteraceae bacterium | reverse complement strand
AGTTTTACATGGGAACGTTCGTTCCCTCCATAAAGCGATGAAAATAGGCGCGAAAGTAATGCTATAAACGTTGAACGTTGAACGGACCCCAAAGGTCTGTCAGTAAGGTTAAACGTCTATTTTCGGGGGTAAGCAGCGCTTAAACGAAAGACCTCCGGCCGCGGTCTGGCGTACCGGTGCAAAACAAAACCTCTCCCGGGTGGGAGAGGCCGAAAAGAAACGTAGTTGTTAATCAATCAGTGGAAATCATCGTATTCGATAAACGGCCGGTCAATATCTACCATGGCGTTCACCATCAGCTCCACCAGGCCGCCGTAATTGAGCCTGTATCTATCCCAGAGCCCGTAGTGGGTGATCCCGTCTCTGATGGTACCCTTGCAGTTGGAGCAAGGAGCGCACAGGTATTTGAACGGGTACTTTTCCGGATCCAGCTCGTTCTTGAAGGCCTCCAGCGTCTGCCGCATCTTCATCCTGAAGCCGATTTTGTTGCGCCACTGCGGGAAGTTGAAGGACTGGATGATCGCGTAACCGGAGCCGCCCCCGCAGCAGTAGTTGAAAACGCCGTTCGGCGCCATTTCCCTGAATTGCGGCGCGATAGCCTTCAACGCCAACCGCTGGGGCTGTACGATACCCATCGCCCGCACCATGTTGCAGGGGTCGTGCAGCGTCACCGGAAAGTTGTTCCTGCTCGGGTCGAACTTGATGGCGCCGCTCCGGATAATCTCCCACAAAAGCGGCAAACAGCTCTCCCGCGGTATTTCGGAACTTGACAGGTCGCCCGCCAGGACCCGGTCGGCGATAACCACGTAAGCCTTGGTCGCGTGGCCGCACTCACCAATAACCACCTTTTTCACGCCTAATTTCTTGGCGATCTGAGTGTGGCGTACCGCCACCCGCGCTAATTCCACGTCATCGTTCCAGAGGCCGTAGTTCACCGCATCGTAGCCCACCGGCTCGCTGGAAAGCGTCCAGCTTATCCCGGCCGCATCAAAAAGAATCGCGAAGGCCTCCGGGTTTTCCGGCCAGGATAGAAATTCGCCGGCGTTGTGGATCAGCAAAATGTCGGCGCCCTTTTTGTCCACAGGAATCTTGACCTTTTTCCCGATCCGGTCGCCGATATCGTCCTCCATGAATTCCACGGCGTCCTTCAACCCCGGAGGGTTCATTCCGGTCGAGGAACCGACACGCAAGTGCTGCACACAACCCTTCTCCAGGATTTCCACCGGGGCAATGCCGAGTTCCTGGCTGAAGAGCTTCCGCAACTCCCGGGCGATGATGGCATTGTCCACTCCGATTGGGCAGCGCTGGGCACAGCGCCTGCACAGCGTACACCGGTGGCCCAGTTCCGCCAGCCTGGTGACCGTCCGCCAGTTGACTTCCACGTCGGCGCCCACGAAGCCGCCAAGCAGCTTGCCTTCCGGGGTAAAGTACTTTTTCCAGATCCGCCGCAGGATCTCCGACCGGTAGGTCGGCCGGTAAATCTCCTGCCTGCCGCTGGCGATATAAGCGTGGCAGGCGTCGGCGCAGGTTTGGCACTTGACGCAGTAGTCGAAGGACAGCCGCAGTACCTGCTGGAATGTCCAGCTGTCTTCCGAACTGAAGAGCTTCTCCAGACCGCTCAAAAACCTCCGGACGAGGAAATCCTCCTCTTCCTTGGTCTGGGGTTTCGGAATCCCGATGCAGCAGTACCCGTCAAGGCTGGTTTCATATTTTTCGACGAACTTCTGCGGTGTAGGCTCAACCAGCGGCTCCTCTCCGAGGTAGGGGACCTCCATCAAGTCGCCAAGGTCTGCCCAGCAAAGCGGTTCGTCACCGGGCCTGGAAATATCTTTGAAAGTAACCCTTTTTCTCGCTATCGCTCTCGCTGCTGCAGTGCTCATTGCGCGATATCCCTCCCGTCAACAAATTCCACTTCTTCGGCCCAGGTCTTGTTCGGAACCACGTGCGGCGCCGACCAGGTAAGCTTGTAAGAAAGCTGGGAGGCAACCCGCTTATCCACCCAGGAGCCCTTCACGTTCAGAATATCGTCCCAGAAGACTTTGTCGAAGGTGAAGTACTTGGCCACATAGTGAAAGAGCTTTGAAAAGGGCATGTAAACCAGGAAAAGCTCGAACAGCAGGAAGTTGAGCAGCACGATAAACGGCGCCGAAACTGGCTGGAACCTGATTACCCCGGCTACGTAATTCCTGGCGACATCAAAATAGGACGGAACCGTAAACCAGGCAACCAGTCCCGTGCCGAATACGGCCAGCAGCAGCAGGAGATTGAAATAGTCCACCGGAGCGGTGTAACTCGCGAGTTCCTCGTTGCCGGCCCGCTTCAGAATCAAGAACAGGGAACCGAAAGCACCAAGGATAAAGGCGGCAGCACCGCAAACATTGGTAAGCGGGGCGATGGCGTGCCAGTTGAATAAACCTTCCACCACCAAAAGGATAAGCCAGAGAAATAAAAGATAGATTCCCCAATGCATGGAAAAAGAAAAAGGCCACATCCCAAACCGGTTGTATTCCTTAACCTTTTTCAAGTAGAAGACTTCGGAAGCCATATCCAGAATCCCGCCGATACGCTCGTGGTGACGCGGTTTCCGGACGTAGTCCAGTTCCTCCATAAAGGAGCCGCCGTAGTGGTGCTTCGGCTCCAGCGGCAAGGGATAAAGCTCCCACCGCAGGTGTAGCGGCATAGAGTTAAACTTTACAAACCGGTATACCACCATCAAGATGAAGAGCACTACCGAAATCCAGGCCAGGCAAAAAACCGTGATGTCCATCTTTCTACCTCCCTCATAAACTGACCACATTTGCAGTATTCAAAACCAAACCTTCCCCACCTTCACGCCGGACGCGCCTTACTCTTCTCGCCCCCTTGACCTTTCTTTCCGCCCTCTTTCTTCCTCCCTTCTTTCTACGTCTTGGTGGCTATTATACTGCTTGATTAGGAAAAATTCAATCATTTCAGCTAATTGCAGAAAATTCACATAATTCTCCCGGGAATATCCTGACATTTCTGAAAATTGCTAATATTTTGAACAAACGGGATAAAAATTTGACGTACAGCCCCCTTTACAATAAAAAAGGGACCTCCCCTTTTTCGCAGGCGCAACTCCTCACAAAAAACGCCTGCGGGGGGTCCCTTGTTTACTTCTCGGATATACCGGTTTGGCTTATTCGCCGCTGATGAATTCCATTTCGATAAAGGGCTTCGGCAGGTCCACCATGGCGTTGACAATGAGCTCCACCAGGCCGCCGTAGGTAATCCGGTACTTATCCCACAGCCGGTAGTGGCCGATGAGGTCCCGCATCGCGCCCTTGCAGTTTGAACACGC
>JASEJH010000225.1:2223-3327 GCA_030016455.1 Thermoanaerobacteraceae bacterium | reverse complement strand
CCTACACACATTTTCATTCCCGGTGGCGACGATTAATCGTCGTGAACGACTCTCTTAAAACTCCCACGCGAAGTCCGGGATGCCGGTGACGGCGGTTATGGCTTCGCGCATCGTATTGCAGATCCGGTCGAGCCCCTGCGGCGTTTTCGCCTCACACCGGGCCACCAGCACCGGCTGGGTATTGGAGGCCCGTACCAGGCCCCAGCCGTCTTCAAAGAGCACCCGGGCGCCATCCACGTCAATCACTTCGTTGGTTTTCCGGAAATGCTCCACCAGCCGGGCGACCACCGCGAACTTTTGTTCGTCGGGGCAGGCGATCCGCGTCTCCGCTGTGGCGTAGTAGTGCGGCAGGTCGGCAAGCAGCGTTGATAACGGCCGGTCAGTGTGCGAAAGGATCCGCAGCAGCCTGCCGGTGGCGTAAAAGGCATCGTCGAAGCCGTAATACTCGTCCGCAAAAAAGAGGTGCCCGGACATCTCGCCGGTGAAAACGGCGCCGACCTCCTTCATCTTTGCTTTCACAAGGGAATGACCGGTTTTGTAGAAGAGGGGCCGTCCCCCCAAACGGTGGATTTCGTCCACGAGTGCCTGGGAGCATTTCACTTCCACAATGCACGGCCTGTCCGGGTATTGGGGCAGGATTTCCCGCCAGAAAAGGATCATCAACCGGTCGCCCCAGATGACGTTCCCTTTTTCATCCACCACCCCGAGCCGGTCGGCGTCCCCGTCGTAACCCACTCCCAGGTCGCACCCCTCTTCGAGGACGGCGCGCCGGAGGTCGGCAAGGTTGGCGGTCTTGACCGGGTCCGGCTGGTGGTTGGGAAACCTCCCGTCGGAAACGCAGAAAAGGGGGACCACCGCGCACCCCCAGCCCCGCAGGATTTCCTCGGCAAAAAGCGCCGCCGTGCCGTTGCCGCAGTCCACGGCGACTTTCAGACGCCGTGGTCCCAGGCGAACCTTCTCCCGCAGCATCGGCAGGTACGCCGCTGCTGCGTCCACCTGCCGGACCGTCCCGCTTCCGCGGTCGAAGGAACCGCTTTCCATAAGTTCCCGCAGGTGCTGGATTTGTTCCCCGTAAATCGTACCGTCACCGGCGACGATCTTGAA
>JASEJH010000225.1:0-2213 GCA_030016455.1 Thermoanaerobacteraceae bacterium | reverse complement strand
GATCATCACTCCGTTGGGGATGCCGTAGTGCCTGCAGGCGAAATAAAGGATGGGCGTCACCACCACACCGGTGTCGCTGACCGCGCAGCCGGTGTCTGTCAACCCTTGCACCAGCGCGTCCCGCAGCTCCGGAGAACTCAGCCGGTTGTCCCGCCCGACCACCACCCGGTTGTCGCCGCGGGCGGTGAAGAAGGTACCCAGCGCCCTTCCCAGGGTCGCGACCACTTCCGGGGTCAGGTCCCGACCGGCGACGCCTCTGATGTCGTAAGCACGGAAGATGTGCGGGTTAAACCGCATCGTCGTAACCCGCCTCCTTCAGCGCGGCGACCAGCCGCTTGATCTCCTGGGCGCGTTCTTTCGCACAGACCAGCAGCCGGCCGTCTTCCTCCACAATGACGATGTCCCGGATACCCAAGGCACCCACCACGTGCTTCGAAGCCCGCACCACGCAGCCGGAACTCTCCACCAAGACCCCACTGCCTTCGATGACGTTGCCCTGCCCGTCCTGGTTGCCGCCGTACCGGGCCCAGGCCGGCCAGGTTCCCACGTCGTCCCAGCCGAAGTCGGCCGGCAGCACGACCACGTTTTTCGCCTGTTCCATCACGCCGTAATCCACAGAGATCCGGGGCAGGGCGGGGTATACGCTTTCGATTACGGCGGCTTCCCGCTCCGTGCCCAAGGATGCGGCGATGCGCTTCAGGCCCGCGGCCAGTTCGGGCAAATACTCCGCAAACAAGGCGAGGATTACGTTCACCCGCCAGATAAACATCCCGCTGTTCCAGAAGTACTTGCCGCTGGCGAGGAAACGGCGCGCCTTGAGCTGATCCGGCTTTTCCGTGAAACGCAGCGCCCGGTAGACGGCGATGCTGCCCACCGTCCGCAGCATCTCCCCCCGCTGGATGTAACCGTACCCGGTCTCCGGCCGCGTAGGCGTGATCCCGAGCGTGACCAGCCATTCGCCGCTCCGGGCGGTATCCACGGCGATTTCCAGTATCCAGCGGAACCGCGCCGTATCCGCGATGTAGTGGTCCGCCGGCAGGACAATCATTGCGCCCTGGGGGTCGCGTCGCGCAAGATAAACAGCCGCCAGCCCTGCCGCCGCCGCCGTGTCGCGCCCACACGGCTCCTCGATCACGTTTGCCTCCGGAATCTCCGGTACCTGCTCCTTAACCAGGTTTCCGTACCCCCGACCGGTGACGACGTAAACGTCCGCCGGTTCCACAAACCCCCGGAGCCGGTCCACCGTTTGCTGGAGCATGGTTCTTTCCCCGATCAGGTTTAAAAACTGCTTCGGCCGGTCCTTTGAGCTTAGCGGCCAGAAGCGTTCGCCGCTGCCGCCGGCCAGGATCACCGCAAAAACAGCAGGCACGTTTCACGCCTCCTCGAGGGTGGTAATCGGAATGGCAATCCCGAGTGACCACGTTTTTTTCCCTAACATTTTTATCGAGTTTTTCACCGTTCTTTTAATTGAGTTGTCCACCGTGAAATATATATTAACATTGAGAAGGGCTGCAGGAGCACAGCACCCTGAGCCGTACTTTCAGTATCTTCTGTCACCGGTACCTAAAATTCTATCACGTTTTACCGCGTTGGGGGTGGTTACTTTACCGAAAAACCAACTTTTTGCAGTAGAAGGACGGAATTTCGTGCAATGTTGGCGATTGCGGGCCGTTGCGTTATAATCTGAATCAAGATGATATTGAAAGCAAGCGTCGTTTGTATTAAAATGTTTAAACTAAGAGATTAAACTAAAAAGAAACCCTGTGTCTCCAACCAAGCTCGCCGAATTTTAACCTTTTTACAGGAATTTAGAACGGGAAGTCCCGTTGTAAAAGGCCGTTTTTTCCCTGGAGTATAGCGGTAGGGGAGGTGGTAAAAGGCCGGTTGAAAGACAAGTCTCAAACAGCGGCAGATGCGGAAAGTTGGCAGGATGGTGCAAGAAACGGGCGGTCGATGTTGCAGGTCTGGGTGGTTGCTACGAAGTCTCCTTTATCAGTCCGGAAGACGGGCGGCCTTTCCCGGTATTTTCTGTAAAGGAGTAGTAAAGGGGATGGTTGCCGGTCTTTCCTTGGAGGTGGAGTTGGTTGCAGCAGGATTATTTGATGCTGGCTGTTTACCCGTTGGTGATTCTTGGTTTCGCGGCGTTTGTGCTGGCTTTGGCCTGGGTTCTCCGGGCGAAGCCGCCCCGGTCAGCGGATAAGCAGGCTCCGTAC
>JASEJH010000224.1 GCA_030016455.1 Thermoanaerobacteraceae bacterium | reverse complement strand
GCCGGAAAAAACCGGAGCAAACCCTCCCGACAGCAGCACTCCTTCGCGTTCAAGAGTTTGTCCCTCCTCGCAATAAGGTTATGCCGGGATTTGCAGTTTATTCCAACCGGAAAAACCAAAGGGGTCCTTGCTCACGGACCCCTCCGTTTACTGGTTTGCTTTTCGATCCTTAAAAATCTTCTCCCCGCTGCTCCCCGGTGTTTACTGCCGGCGAAGCCTCCCCGTCCGCCTTTCCGGCCACCTGGACAGTTTCGGCGGGTATTTCCCCGGCCTCCAGTTCCGTTTCCTCGTCTTCGAAGATTGCCGTCTCTAAGACGTAGAGGTCTTCGTCCAGCGCCTGCACATACTCCTCAAGGTCCTCCTGCGCGTCCCTCACGGCCGAAAGCTCCTCCGACAGTTCGTCGAGCACCTGGACCATCTCCTTCAGGAGATAGGCCTCCTTCGAATCACCGTTGCCGTCGAAACCGGAAAGGAGCCCCCTGATGTAAGCCACCCGGGCATGCAAATCAGCCATTTTCGCAAACCTCCCAGCCCAACCTTGCTCCAACGCTTTTATTAGTTATGTCCATACCGGGACAAACTTAAACAAAACAGGCCTGGGAAGTGGAATACGGAATAGGCCGCACGTTCCATTCGGGGAGACGGAACGTGCGAAGTTGGGGGCGGCTTTTTTGCCGCAACCAGCCCGGTACCCAGGTATAACTTAACCCGAACCGTGAACCGACTCCAAAGGTCCATCAGTCTGAACCCGAACTGTGAACTGTGAACCGGCTCTAAAGGTCCATCACCTTAAGCCGAACGTCGAACGGATCCCAGAAGTCCACCCCCTTAGGTCCAAATACCGAACCGCCTATGCCCGTTTGAGATACTCGCCGGTACGGGTGTCGATCTGGAGCACATCGCCCTCTTCAATAAAAAGCGGCACCTGAACCACCAGGCCGGTTTCAAGCTTCGCGGGCTTGGAACCGCCGGCGGCCGTATCACCCTTGACGCCGGGCGTGGTCTCCACCACCTGCAGCTCCACCGTGTTGGGGAGTTCTACGCCGAGAACCTTGTCCTGGTACGAAAGCAGGAAGACCTCCATATTCTCTTTTAGGAACTTCACCGCGTCGCCCAACTCTCTCGGACCCAAGGGAACCTGTTCAAAACTCTCCATATCCATAAAATAATAATTATCACCGTCGTTATACAGATACTGTGTCGCCCGCCGTTCCAGGTGCGCCCGCGGCACTTTCTCCCCCGCGTTGAACGTCCGCTCGATCACGGCCCCGGTCCGCAGATTTCGAAGCTTCGAACGGACGAACGGTGAACCCTTCCCCGGCTTCACGTGGAGAAATTCGAGCACCTGGTAAACATCTCCGTCCAGCTCGATCGTCAAACCCGTGCGGAAATCGTTGGTGGAAATCAAATTCTCCCCTCCCGTTGTTCAGCGTGCTTTCCCTCTTTTCACCCGACCACCGGCAAAACGTCCTTCGGCGTCGCCGTCAGTACCTCAGCACCGTGGTCGGTAACCACCACCACGTCTTCAATCCTAACGCCCCCCCTCCCGGGGAGATAGACTCCGGGTTCCACGGTTACCACCATTCCAGGCTCGAGTATCGCCTCGACTCCCTCGGCAAGGCGCGGTTCCTCGTGGACCGCAAGCCCCAAACCATGTCCCGTGCTGTGGACAAAAGCCCCGGCATAACCGTACTCCGCCAGGACCGTCCGCGCCACCCGGTCCACTTCCCCGGCAGCAACTCCCGGGCGAACAGCAGCGATGGCAGCCTCCTGCGCCGCAAGTACCGCCCGGTAAACCTCCTCCTGCCAGCCGGCGGCCGCTCCTGCCACCACCGTTCGGGTGAAGTCGGCACAGTACCGCTGCAGCACCCCTCCGCAATCAATAACCACCAGTTCACCCGGTTGGATAACCTTCTCCGTAGCCACCCCGTGCGGGAGCGCCGACCGCCAGCCCGAGGCAACGATGAAGTCGAACGCCGCCCTTTCCGCACCTCTGCGGCGCAGGGCAAACTCCAGTTCCAGCGCCCACTCCCGTTCCCTGATTCCTGCCCGCAGTCCCGGCAAGTAATCGGCGAATACCGCGTCCACCAGCCGCACGGCTTCCCTGATCAAGGCGATTTCACCGGGCTCTTTTACCATCCGCAATTCTTCCACCAGGTTGCGCACGGGAACCAGCACGGTACCGTCCAGGCCGTTCACCAGTTCCTGCCACCGCGCGTAACTCAGGTGCCCGGACTCTACTCCCAAAGATTGCAGACCGGTCTCCCGCACCACTCCGATGACCCCGTCCGGCCACGGGCGTTTGGCTTCCACTACATCGACTTCCGGACACTCCGCCCGCGCCTGTTCCGTATAGCGACCGTCGATCACCAGGACGGACTCCCGGGATGTAACCAGCAGAAACCCGCTTGTACCCGTGAACCCAGAAAGATAATACCGGTTTTCAGGGTTGGTAACCAGAAAACCCTCTATTCCTGTAGCATCGAACCTGGAGCGTAGTTTCACCAGCCGTCCTTTCACCGCTCTTCCCCCGACGGCTGACCCGACACTCGGTGCAGCTTTTGAGCTGCGAAGAAAAAGAATCCTTCGGGCTGAAAGAAGTGGCAGTGTTTCAAAGCCTGAAGCTTACACTGAGTGTCGGGACGGCCGATTTTGTATCAGGTGTACGGCCGCTCGCAGGCCGAGAAGGTAGCTCTCCGGCCCGAAACCGCTCACCTGCCCGGCGGCCACCGGGGCAATTACCGAATGGCGCCGGAACTCTTCCCGGGCGTGGATGTTTGACAGGTGAACCTCCACCGCCGGTATGCCTATGGCGGCCACCGCATCCCGGAGCGCAATGCTGTAATGCGTGAAAGCGCCGGGATTTATTACCACCGCCTGGGCGTCGGTGTGGTGCAACTTGTCAATTAACTCTCCCTCATGGTTCGATTGGAAACATTCTACCGCCACCCCGAGCTCGCGGCCCAATGCCTGCAGTGCCGCATCAATCGCTGTTAGTGAGTCCGTGCCGTAGACGTCCGGTTCTCTTTTCCCCAGGAGGTTCAGGTTCGGCCCGTGCAAGACCAGTATCTTCATTTCTCTCTCCTCCGAAAATCCTGTATCTGCCATATATGGCAGCATTAAGCAGCATCCTGCTCAACCGATTTAACTTTGCAACCCGTAATCTCTTCGACTCGCCGCCGATTTTCATTCCTTCGTTGTGCGGCTTGCCGCATGGGGCACTCCCTCGAAAATACAAGGTTTCTGCAGCAGCCCTGGGCAGACCGGCTCGCGCCGGATTCCTGCGCTGACCGCACTATCGCTCGTCGCCGGCTCTCCGTCCGGCACCGCGCAAAC
>JASEJH010000223.1 GCA_030016455.1 Thermoanaerobacteraceae bacterium | reverse complement strand
CCCGTTTAGCCTCCGAGCCCGTGTAAACCCGCTCAAAGAGAAAGGCCCGCAACCGCTCCATCGCCCCCTGCACTTCGGGACTCATTCGGATTTCCGGCTGTTCCCAGCTGGCCTGGATCATATCCACCACCATCGTGTTGATCCGGTCTCGGTGGTGGTAGCCCAGAACGTCCAGGCAGTCCCGGGGCAGGTCCCGCAGCGTCAAAACGCCGCCGCGGATAGCGTCGTCAATGTCGTGGTTAATGTAGGCGATCCGGTCGGCTATCCGGACCACTTTCCCCTCCAGGGTCAGCGGTTTCTGCTCCCCGGTATGGGTCAGAATCCCGTCCCGCACCTCAAAAGTGAGGTTCAATCCTTTCCCGTCTTCCAGCAGGTCGACCACCCGCAGGCTCTGCTCGTTGTGCCTGAAACCGGGGTAGACCGCTGCCAGCGCTTCCTCCCCGGTATGCCCGAAGGGGGTGTGGCCCAAATCGTGGCCGAGCGCAATCGCCTCCGTCAGGTCCTCGTTCAGCCTGAGCGCGCGCGCAATCGTTCGCGCGATCTGGGACACCTCCAGGGTATGGGTAAGCCGCGTCCGGTAGTGGTCGCCTTCCGGAATGATGAAAACCTGGGTTTTATGTTTCAGCCGCCGGAAACTCTTGCTGTGGATGATCCGGTCCCGGTCCCGCTGAAAAGCGGTGCGGACGCTGCACGGGGTTTCTGGTTCCCTGCGGCCCCTGGTTTGCCGGCTCCGGCAGGCGAAAGGCGAGAGCAGCCGGTCTTCCATTTCCTCGGTATACTCGCGAAACTGCAACAACCAAACCCTCCTCCCCGACGGGACCGCCCGCAGACTCGTTTGCGTTCAACCTTACGGTCAAAGCAGCGCCTTGGCCATTAAAGGGGCGAACAAAAGGCTTTTCCTGCGCGCCGCATTCACGGCGCCGGACAAAAAACCCGGGTCAAGTGCGGCCCGGGTTGCCAGTCCCCGTCGTAAAACACCCTGCTCAGCGCCTTCGGAGCGACTGCGTGGCCCGGGCAACCTCGACAACTCGCCTGGCCAGAACCCGGGCCCGTCCCAGACCTTCGCCGTCAGCCTGTGACTGGTACTGGATGCAGACCCCCAGGTGTCCCGGATCTTCGTCCTGGTGGCCGTCGCCCACCACCGTCATCCCCTGGCAAAGCATCATCGCCGCCAGCGCCTGCAAGGTTGCTTCCTGGCCGCCAAACCGGGAGCCGCCGCTGACAATCCCGCCGCCTACAACGTTAACCAGCGCCTTATCCTTGCGCAGCTTTCTGGTCTTGTCCCAGAAGGCTTTGAGGGGCGCCGACACCGTGCCGAAATAGACCGGGCTTCCAAGAATCAACCCGTCTGCCCGGCGCAAGAGGTCGAACATTTCCTCCAGCCTGGTACCCTCGTAACAGACGCCGCGGCAGGGGGAAGAGCAATGGATGCAATAAGGCACCTTCAGGTCGCGCAAACCCTCGACAGCCTGGAGCAAAACGGTACGCACACCGATATTTGCCGCCTCCTCAAGTGCAGCGGCCAGCAACTGCGCTGTACCCCCGTCCGACCTCGGACTACCGTTGAGACCGATGATCAGCATCAACCTCTTCCTCCCGACGCAAAGCGCGATTAATCTTCCAGAAGAAAGGGACTCCCAGCTCCTGCTTCCCCGCTTCCGAATTCTGCTTCCTGCTCCTAACATTATACGCCGCTGCCCCTCCGGATTTAACCAGAAACGGGCGCGGTAGCATCTGGCAGGTTTCGTCTCAGATTCCCCGCGCACGCCGCGAAAGCGAGGGGGAAAACTCCGCGGGCGATGCCGGAAACCCGGGGGCAGGCGCTCGCCACAGCGCTAAGGCTCCCCCACCACCCCTCCAAAGAATACCCGCCGGAGGGGGGTATAAACGGGACCGGCGGGTGTCAGCCGGCTGGCCAGAAGCTCCAACCCGTCCACAATGACCTCCCCCACTTCCTGCGGCCCGGCCGCCGCGATTGTTCGCTCCAGGGCCCTTGCACCGGTCGCCGTGCGGAACCGCCCGATGGTGACGTGGGGCGAATAAGGCTTGTTTTCCGGCGGAAAACCGAGGGACCGCACCGCCTCTTCCACGAGCCGGTTCAGGGCCACCAGAGGCTCAAAGTTGCGGATACCAACCCAGAGGACCCGCGGTTTCCGCACCGAAGGAAATACGCCGACTTCCCCGAGCCGAAGCGTGAACGCCGCCGTTTCCGCAACGCGCTCCGCCACCGCCGCCGTTAGCGGCTCGACAAGGTGGGTGCCGGTTTCGCCTAAAAACCGCACCGTGATGTGCAGGTTCTCCGTTTCCACCCATTTTACGTCCAGCGGCAGCCCCCGGAAAAGATCCTGCACGGCGGCCAGTTTCTCCCGGACTGCCGGCGGGAGGCTGACCGCCCAAAAGAGACGCAACGTCTGCTCCAAGGTCGAAACTCCCCAACAGTAAACCTATAACACTGAGCGCAACACTGCGTCAGCGGCCGACTCAGCCAGCGGAAAAGTTTGCCGAAAACCGGCCGCGCCGGCCTTCTGCACCCCTTCAAACCCCCGCCTGGTGGCCTGCCAACCCTATTTCCGCTGGCGCAGCGCTTCCAGGATGATTTTTTGCTCCACACTGGCCACCAGCCGCCGCGTGTTGGCGACCGTATCCGGGTTTACGCTTACGCTGTCAATCCCGCAGCGCACCAGGAACTCTGTAAATTCAGGGTAGACCGAGGGCCCTTGGCCGCAGATCGACACCGTTCTGCCGTTCTGGTGCGCCACCTCGATCAGGCGGGCGATCGCCCGCGTCACCGCCGGATCCCGCTCATCAAAGTAACCCATGCTGTCCAGAACGCCGGAGTCCCGGTCCGCCCCTAAAATGAGCTGGGTGAGGTCGTTGGAACCGATACTGAAGCCGTCCACCAACTGGCTGAACTCCTCGGCCATGAAGATCACTGAAGGCACCTCGGCCATAATCCAGACCTTGAAGTTCAGGTTGGAGGACAGGCCCTCTTCGGCCATAATCCCCAGCACGCGGCGAACCTCCCACGTGGTCCGCACGAAGGGGAGCATGGCCCAGACATTGGTCAACTGGTACTCCTCCCGCACTTTCCGCATCGCCCGGCACTCGAGGCGGAAACCCGCTTCGTACTCCGGGGAAATGTAGCGGGAAACACCCCGCCACCCGATCATCGGGTTGTTTTCCACCGGCTCCACGTCTTCTCCGCCCTTCAACCCCCGGAACTCGTTAGTGCGAAAGTCGCTGAAGCGCACCACCACCGGCCGGGGGAAGATCGTCTGGGCAACGGCGGCGATGCCTTCGGACAGGCGGTCTACAAACATCCCCTCCTGCCCGGTCCGCAAC
>JASEJH010000222.1 GCA_030016455.1 Thermoanaerobacteraceae bacterium | reverse complement strand
CTACCGGGAAGCGCTGGCGCAACACCCCGACGCGCGGGCGCTGTTTGCCGTTTATCCGGACTACTACGGCGTGGCGGTAAACCTGGAGGCCGTGGCCGTGGAAGCGCATTCACGGGGTTTGCCGCTTCTGGTGGACGCCGCGCACGGCGTCCTTTTCGGGTGCCACCCGGCGCTGCCGCCGGGAGCAGTTGCATGCAGTGCGGACGCGGCGGTCGAGAGCGTGCACAAACGCGCCGGCGCGCTCACGCAGGCGGCCTGGCTGCACCTGCAGGGGAACCGGCTTTCCGCCGCCCGGGTGCAGGACGCCCTCCGTTTCCTGATGACCAGCAGCCCTTCCTACCTCCTGCTCGCTTCGCTTGACGCGGCGCGGCGGCAGCTGGCGGCCTCGGGCGCGGCGTTGTGCCGGCAAATGATTGAAGCGGTGGCTTACGCTCGCGGGGCGCTGGGCCTTTTCCCGGAGGTGCAGGTGCTTTCTGCGGCGGGGGAGGGTTACCGGCTCGACCCGACCAGACTGGTACTGAATTTTCGGGCCGCAGGCAGAGACGGCTTTGCTGCGGCGGAGGCGCTGCGCCGGTGCGGCGTGGCTGTGGAAATGGCCGATTTCCATAACGTGGTGTTGCTGTTCAGCCCCGGCCACCGGGTGCGGGACGCGAAGGCGCTGGTACGGGCAGTGGAGGCGGCGCTGCGGCGTCCCACCGGAGCCGTGCGCCGGGAGGAGCGAACGCCGCCCCCGTTTCCCGGGATACCGCCCCGGAGACTCAGTCCCAGGGAGGCCTGGCTGGCACCGGCGCAAGAGGTGCCGCTTGACAGGGCGGTGGGGCTTGTAAGCGCGGAGATGGTGGCTCCGGCCCCACCGGGAATACCGGTGCTCCTTCCCGGCGAGGAGATTACCCCCGGGGTGGCGGCCTACCTCCAGGCGGTTGGGGCTGCGGGCGTACCGGTCCACGGGGCGGCGGACCAGAAACTGAAAACCCTTCGTGTGGTGCGGTGATGGGTGGCTTTTTTCTTTGTTTGGAAGGAATTGACGGTGCAGGGAAAACCACCCAGGTGAGGCGGCTGGCCAGGAGGCTGGGGGCGCTTTCGCTGGACGTGGTGACGGTGCGGGAGCCGGGCGGGACCGGGCTCGGCGAGGCGATAAGAAAGATCGTGCAGGACCCGGCGAAGGCAATCGACGCGCGGGCGGAGGCCTGCCTTTACGCCGCGGCCCGGGCCGAACTCGTGGCGCAGGTGATTCGCCCGGCCTTGAAGGCGCAAAAAATTGTTGTGGCCGATCGCTTCAGCGCCTCGACGCTTGCCTACCAGGGGGCGGGGCGAGGCCTGCCGGAGGAACTGCTTGCGCAGCTCAACGCCCTGGTCACCCAGGGAATTAATCCGGACCTGACCGTGGTGATTGACCTTCCGGTGGAAGAGGCGCTGGCGCGGGTGAGCAGGGAGGACCGGATGGAGAGGCTCGATGAGGCCTTCTTTGTGCGTGTGCGGCGGTGCTACCTGCGGCTGGCCAAGGAAGGAGGATCCCGTTTCGCCGTGGTCGACGGGACCGGAACCCCCGAAGAAGTGGAAAAAGAGATTTTTCAGGTGGTGCTGGAGGCGCTTGAAAGGTGTACGAAGTGATTCGGGGACAGGAGGTAGCGGTCGCGCGTTTGAAGGCTGCGTGCCGGAGCGGCCGGATCGCCCACGCCTATCTTTTTACGGGTCCGGCGGGTGTGGGGAAGTATGCCGCCGCGCGGGGCTTTGCCGCCGCGCTCCTTTGTGCGAGTGCGCGCGAGGGCGTCGCCTGCGGTAAATGCTTCTCGTGCCGCCTCTTTCAAAGCGGCAACCACCCGGACTACCACGTTCTGGCTCCCGAGGGGGTGACGATCGGTATTGAGAAAATCCGGCGGATTACCTTCGCGCTGGGGCAAAGACCCCACCACCGGCGGCACGTGGTGGTTATTGACCAGGCGGAGAAGGTTACGGCCGAAGGGCAGAACGCTTTTCTCAAGACGCTTGAGGACCCGCCGGGCGGCGCGGTGCTGATTCTCGTCACCGCCCACCCGAATCTCCTTTTGCCGACGGTGGTCTCTCGCTGCTGCGAGGTCAGGTTCCGGCGGCTTCACCCCGGGGTCGTCGTGGAAGAACTGGTGCAGCGCCACGGCGTGCCGCCGGACGAGGCGAAGATACTGGCCGTTCTTTCGGGGGGGAGCATCGGACGGGCACTCGAACTACGGCGCCCGGAGATGATGGCCCTGAGGGAAAAGGTTTTGCGTTGCGCGCTCGCTCCGGCACTCAGGGAAGTCCAGGGAAGCGCGGTGTATAATAAAACTGAGGTGGAGGAGTGGCTTGCGTTCTTTAACCTCTGGTACCGGGACCTTCTGCTCTACCGGATAACGGGTGATTCCGGGCCGGTGGTAAATACAGACCGCTTGGCGGAGCTGAAGGAGGCGCGGTTATCCAGGACCGGCTTGGTTGCATCGCTCGAGGCCGTGGAAGCGGCGAGGAGAATGCTCCGCGCCAACGTAAACCCGCGGCTGGTGCTGGAGGGGCTGGTTGTACGCCTGGGCTCCATAATGAGAAGTCAGAAGCCAGAAGTCAGAAGCCGGAATTAAGAAGAAGAGCCGGGATTTTGGATTTATCTCCCCAATTCTATTCTTAAGTTCTGGATTCCGGCTCCCGGATTTTCAGAATGACCGCTGTGGGGGTGAAGGTAATGCGGGCCGTTGGCGTCCGCTTTAAGAAGGCAGGAAAGATATACTATTTCGACCCCGGTAATTTGGACCTCAAACCTGGCGACAAGGTGGTGGTTGAAACCGTCCGGGGCATGGAGTACGGCTACGTGGTCACCGGGCCGGCGGAAGTGGAGATGGCCCCGGGCGCTTTGAAGCCGGTGGTCCGGGTGGCTACGCCGGAGGACATCAAGCAGATCCTGGCGAACCGCGAAAAAGAACGCCAGACCTTTAGGATCTGCCAGGACAAAATCACGGCCCATGGTCTCCCGATGAAACTGATCGGCGTGGATTATACCCTGGACGGCAGCAAGATCATCTTTTACTTCACCGCCGAGGGCCGGGTGGACTTCCGGCAGTTGGTGCGCGACCTGGCGGCGGTCTTCAAAACCCGGATCGAGCTCCGCCAGGTAGGGGTAAGAGACGAGGCAAAACTCCTCGGGGGCTTAGGATCCTGCGGCCGGGAGTTGTGCTGTGCAACCTGGCTCAGCGAGTTCGCGCCGGTTTCTATCCGGATGGCGAAGGGACAGAACCTGGTTTTAAACCCGGTCAAGATCTCCGGCATTTGCGGCCGTCTGATGTGCTGCCTGCGTTTCGAGGCTTCCAACTACTGGGAGGAGCAGGAGGAGGAAGCTGGGTTT
>JASEJH010000221.1 GCA_030016455.1 Thermoanaerobacteraceae bacterium | reverse complement strand
ATTGTGGCCCTGAGCGCGGAGGAGATTTTTCGGGTGATTGAACGCCACGCAGCCGACGGAGTGGATTTCATCACGGTGCACTGCGGTGTGACGCTGGAAAGCGTTGGGCGGCTGCGGCGCCAGGGGCGGGTTACGGATGTGGTGAGCCGGGGCGGCTGTTTCATCCTGGGGTGGATGCTCCACCACGGCGCCGAAAACCCGCTATATGCTCAGTTTGACCGGCTGCTGGACGTCTGCCTCGAGTATGACGTAACACTGAGCCTGGGAGACGGTTTGCGGCCTGGTTCTCTGGCCGACGCGACGGACCGGGCGCAGGTGCAGGAGTTGATCATCCTCGGTGAGCTGGTGGACCGGGCGCGGGAGCGCGGGGTCCAGGTGATGGTGGAAGGTCCCGGGCACGTACCGCTCGACCAGGTGGCGGCAAACGTCCAGCTCCAAAAATCGCTGTGCCGGGGCGCGCCGTTTTACGTACTCGGGCCGCTGGTAACCGATGTTGCTCCCGGTTACGACCACGTGGTTTCGGCTATCGGCGGAGCGGTAGCAGCGATGGCTGGCGCGGATTTCCTCTGTTACGTGACGCCGACGGAACACCTGGGCCTCCCCACGGCTGAGGACGTACGGGAAGGAGTTATTGCCGCGCGGATAGCCGGCCATGCGGCCGACATCGTCAAAGGAATACCGGGGGCGCGGGACTGGGACCTGGCGATGTCCCGGGCGCGGCGGGCCCTCGATTGGGACCGCCAGCTGGCGCTGGCGATTGATCCCGTGAAAGCCCGGCGACTGCGGGAGGAGCGGAACCCGGCCGGGATGCGGGAGTGTACAATGTGCGGCGAATACTGTGCCATGCGGCTTGTAGCCGAATTTTTCGGCACGGCGAAACCAGCGAGCTGTTGAGACGGGAGAAAAATGTGAAACTGCAGGAGATCGGTGAGTTTGGGTTAATAAACCGCCTGGCGGCCGGGTTTGAAGAACATACCGGGGTGATCAAGGGAGTTGGTGACGACGCAGCGGTCTTGGATTTCGGGGACCGCTGGCTCCTTTTTACCACCGACAGCATGGTGGAGGGAGTTCACTTCCGGTTGGACTACGCGGCCCCGGAAGATATAGGATACAAGGCGCTGGCCGTCAATATCAGCGACATCGCGGCAATGGGCGGGCGCCCTTCATACGCGGTGGTAACGGTGGGCCTGCCGGACCGCCTCGCCGTGGAAGAGGCGGAAGCCCTTTACGATGGGATCAGGGAGGCGGCACGGGATTACGGCGTCGGCGTGGTCGGAGGCGACACGACCGCGGCACCCGTTCTGGTGCTCAACGTGGCCCTGCTTGGTGAAGCCGCACCCGGCCGGGTACGCTACCGCAGCGGCGCGCAACCGGAAGATATAGTCTGTACCACCGGCTCCCTGGGCGGCGCAGCGGCGGGCCTTTTTCTTTTACAAAACAATGATTTTCCCTGCCCCGATCCGCTCCGAAATTTTTTGCTGCGCAAGCATAGGCGCCCGGAGCCGCGGGTGGAGTCCGGCTTCATGCTGGCGGGTATACCGGAGGTGCACGCCCTGATTGACGTAAGTGACGGCCTGGCTTCGGAGGTGCACCACATCGCGGACGCCAGCGGTGTGGGCTGCCAGATTTTCCGCGCTGCAGTTCCGGTGGAACCGGCTGCGGAACTGGTGGGCAGGAGGGCGGGGCTGGACCCGGTGGACTGGGCGCTTTACGGCGGCGAAGACTACGAACTGGTCTTCACCGTTGCCCCGGAGGCGGTAGGAAGGGTGGCACACGCGCTGGGGGGAATCGGTGTGGGCTGCCGGCCGGTGGGGAAAGTGGTGGCGGATAAAGGTGTCCGGCTCGTTCTGCCGGACGGGAGTTTAACGGAGCTTACCAGGGCGGGATACGAGCATTTCATTACCGGTAGTGGCTGAACCGGGATAAAAAATTATGCGGTTCGGGAAAGGCGCGTTACCGGGGAAAAGCGAGTTTTGTACTTACCATAATGACAGTCATTACTGTCAGAACCTGGGAGCGGTGATGGCCGGAGCGATTGAGCTCGAAACAAGAAGCGATTCGGCGGAAGAAACCCGGATGCTCGGGGAGCGACTGGGGAGGCTGCTCCAACCCGGCGATGTAGTGGCCCTGGAAGGTGACCTCGGGGCGGGAAAGACCTGCTTTACGCAGGGGGTCGCACGGGGTTTGGGGGTGGCGGGCAGGGTAACCAGCCCCACCTTTGTTTTGATCCGGGAATACCAAGGCCGGCTGCCTCTTTACCATTTTGACGCGTACCGGCTGGCCGGGCCGGAAGACCTCCTCGCCCTAGGCAGCGACGACTACTTTGAAGGTTGCGGGGTTAGTGTGGTCGAGTGGGCCGGGCGCGTGGCGGCGGCTTTGCCTCGAGACCGGCTGGAGATCGAATTGCTGCGGGTGCCCGGAGAGGAAGAGGCCCGCCTGATCCGTTTTCGGGCGACAGGACCCCGTGCGAAAGGGATCGTGGAGGAGTTAAAACGTGACCTGCGTCCTGGGGATTGAGACTGCGACGCCGTTCTTGAGCGTGGCGGTGGCTGCTGCGGAGGGTTTGCTCGCCGAGCGCTCGGTTCTGGGGGCGCGGCTGCATTCAGTGCGCCTGGTGCCTTTTATCCGGGAAACGCTGGCCGAGGCTGGCGTGGGACTGTCCGACCTCAGCGGGATCGCTGTTTCCAGCGGGCCCGGTTCCTTCACCGGCTTACGCCTCGGGATGATAACGGCGAAGACGCTGGCACAGGTGCTGCAGATCCCCGTGGTCGGTATCCCGACCCTGCTGGCTTTGGCGGCGCCCTTGCTTCCCGGGGAAACAGCGGTTTGCGCGGTGCTCACCTCACGGCGGGAAGAGGTTTACGCCGCAGTCTACGGGTCAACGCAGAACGGGGCCCGGCCCCTGGTTCCTGCGTTTGCGGCCTCTCCTGCGGCAGTGGCGGAACGGTTAAAGCCCTTCGACCGCATGGTCCTAACGGGTGAGGGAGCGTGGGCCTGGAAGGAAACTTTTCACGAGGTTCTCGGCAGCGGCGTGGTTTTTGCACCGAAAGTGCTGCAGTATCCCCGCGGCGCGGTGGTTGCGGCCCTGGGGTTATCGGAACTCGGTTCCGGCGGGGGAATCGACCCTCTGACGCTGCGGCCGGAGTACCTCCGCCTGCCGGCGGTTACCGGCGGATCCGGAAAAGATGGGTAGCCCCGGGTCTGCCGTACCGGAGCGGTTGGCCTGACCGGGAAGCATGTATGGCTGCAGCGGGTATTCGGGCGTAGCAGGGTCGAAAAAGATACCAGAGGCTGAAGGTCAGGGGTCTAAACCGGCGAACGCCGTTTCTCTTCCGACTCGTAC
>JASEJH010000220.1 GCA_030016455.1 Thermoanaerobacteraceae bacterium | reverse complement strand
AATTAAGGGCGGCGGGTTGCAGGACTTTCCAGTCCGGTGTCGAATATTTGACTGATGGAACAGGTCATAGGCAGGAATCTCCAGCGGGTCAGGGAAGAAATCGCCCGGGCCGCGCGGCGCGCTGGGCGGGACCCTGCAGAGATAAAGATAGTGGCTGTATCTAAGGGCGTGCCGGTGGCGGCGGTGCGCACGGCGCAGGCATTGGGACTTACGGCTTTCGGAGAGAGCAGGGTCCAGGAGTTTGTGCGGAAGTACCGGGAGATCGGCGACCAGGTGGAGTGGCACTTTATCGGTTACCTCCAGCGAAACAAAGTTAAGTACCTCTTAGGCCGGGTGCAGTTGATTCACAGCCTCGACCGCTGGAACTTGGCGGTGGAGCTTGACCGCCGGGGGGTGAAAAGGGGCGTCGTCTTTGATGTACTGGTCCAGGTGAACATCGCACGCGAGCCGGGGAAACATGGCCTCTACGAGGAAGAGGTGCGGGATTTCCTGGCCGCGGCAGCCGATTTGGCCGGCGTTCGGGTGCGGGGATTGATGACCCTGGCTCCTTATGTGCAGGACCCGGAGGAGGCACGGCCGGTATTCAGGAGGCTGCGGGAGTTGGCCGGGCGGTGCCGGGATGTTCCGGGAGTGATGATGGAGTTTCTTTCGATGGGAATGACCCAGGACTTTGCAGTGGCGGTCGAAGAGGGAGCGAACTTAGTGCGGATCGGTACGGCTATTTTCGGTTTCCGGGAATAAGGGGGCGGGAAGAATGGGTAAGAGGATACTGGACAAAGTGCTTGGGTTCATCGGATTTGAGGACGAGCCGGAAGACGACCAGATGACGGCGGATTCCCAGGACGCGCTCCTGCGGATGAGGAAGGGCGGCGCGGTGGTCAGCCTGCATACTCAGCGGCAGATGCGGGTGATGATAACCGAGCCCCACACCTTTGATGACGCTCAGGAAATCGCCGACCACCTCAAAAACCGCCGCCCGGTGGTGCTGAATCTGGAGCGGGTGGAAACGGACCTGGCGCGGCGGATCGTGGATTTCGTCAGCGGCGCGGTATACGCCCTCGGCGGCAGCATCCAAAAGGTAGGCGGGGGGATTTTCCTTTGCGCCCCGAGCAATGTGGATATCGCCAGTGAGGCCAAAGAAAGCGAGAAGAGCATTTTCCCCTGGATGCGCAGCTGAGCAGAGTGTCGCCGCCTGCCGGAACCTTGCGGTCAGGCCGGCGGCTTTTTTGTGGGGTTTGAGGTTTGGAAAAGGGGGGCCTGCGGGGTGCCGCTCACCGGGTTGAAAATAGGTTTGATCGGCGGCGGGGCAATGGGTGGGGCGCTGGCCACCGGTCTGGTGAAAAGCGGGCGCGTTCCCGCCGGTGCGCTTCTGGTCAGCGACGTGAACGTCCGGTGCCTGCGAAACCTGGAGGAAACCCTTGGTGTCCGGGCGTTTCAGGACAACGAGCCTGTGGCCGGCGAGGCGGATGTGGTTATCCTGGCGGTGAAGCCGGACGTGGTGGTGCCGGTGCTGCAGGGTATCGGCTCCCTTTTGCGTCCGGAGCAAACGCTTATTTCCATTGCTGCGGGGGTCCCGCTCGTCCGCCTGGAGAGGAACATTCCCGGACCGGTGCCTGTGGTGCGGGTGATGCCGAACACCCCCTGTCTGGTCGGTGCAGGAGCCAGTGCCTACGCCCTGGGGAGCAACGCCGGACCCCGGGACGCGGCGCGCGCGGAGGCCGTTTTTTCTTCTGTGGGGCGCGTGGTCGCAGTAAAGGAGGTGCTGCTGGACGCGGTTACGGGGTTGAGCGGCAGCGGCCCCGCATATATTTATCTGGTGATCGAGGCGCTGGCCGACGGCGGGGTAAGGATGGGACTGCCCCGGGACGTGGCGTTGGTCCTGGCCGCCCAAACCGTACTGGGTGCGGCCAGGATGGTGCTCGAAACGGGGGAGCACCCGGCCCAGTTGAAGGACCGGGTGACCACGCCCGCAGGCACTACAGCAGCCGGGCTTTTCGTCCTTGAGGATCGCAGCGTGAGGGCAGCGCTGGCCGAGGCGGTCAGGGCGGCGGCCGCCCGCTCGCGGGAGTTGAGTACAGGCGGAAACTCGTAAACGCGAGGCGGTCTTGGAGGCGGTTTTGTTTTAAAATATTTACGAAAGGCGCGGAGAAATGGGTTTGCTGTTAATTCGTGCGGTTGACATCGCTTTCCAGGTATACTCCTGGTTGATCATTGTGCGGGTGGTCCTTTCCTGGGTCAGGCACAATCCGTACCACCCGTTGATCAGGTTTATCTACGATGTGACCGAGCCTTACCTGCGGATCTTTCGCCGGTTTATTCCGCCGGTGGGGATGATTGACCTTTCACCAATCGTTGCTTTTCTCGTGCTGGGAGTGCTCCAGGTACTGGTACACCGGGCGCTGGTGGCCTTGCTCGTAAACCTTTAACGGGGTGGTATCATGGTGACACCGCTTGACATCCAGCGGAAGGAGTTCCGGCGGGTTTTCCGCGGTTACGACGAGCAGGAAGTGGACGAGTTTCTGGACCGGATTGCGGCGGAGCTTGAGCGGCTCAGCCGGGAAAACGAGGAACTGCATGCCCGCGGCCGGCCTGTGGACAGGCCGGGAGGTCTTAGCGTCCCTGCAACCAGGCAACCCGGCGGGGGTTGGTCGGGCCCGGGAACGGCGGGCCTTGCCCTGGATGAAGTGAAGCTGAAGGTGGAGGCGCTCCGCCGGGAGGTTGAGCAGATTCTCAGTGCTGCGTCGGTGGAGGCGGCACAGCGGGTGGAGGAAATCCTCTTGCTCGCGGAAAACCGGCTGGGGGAGCTGGTGACCCAGATCGAACACGAGGCCGAACGGGTACTCGGCGAAGCGGAAAAGCGGCTGGAGCGGTTGATCACCGAGGCGGCGCACAAGTTCCGGTTCCTGGCCAGCGGCGAAACGGGGAGGAGCAGCTCCGCGCCCGGCAGGAATTTGGGTACCCGGGGCCGGAACCGGAAGCTGTGACGGCGGCGGAGAATCCTGCGGGGCTGTTCCGGGAGGAGGAAGGCGGGGTCGTTTTTCGCGTCCGCGTGACCCCGCGGGCGGCGTCCACCGCCATCTCTGGCTCCGATGGCGGCGTGTTGCGGGTACGTCTCACCGCCCCGCCGGTGGAGGGAAAGGCCAACCGGGCGCTTTTGAAGTACCTGAGCGGGATTTTCGGTGTGGCTGCAGGCCGGTTGGTCATCCTGCGCGGGGAGGCGGGCCGGGAAAAGGTGATCCGGGTAGAAGGCCTTACGGCGGCGGAGGCGGCCGGGCGGCTGGAGCGGTTCCTCAAGGGGTAGTGTACAGTTTTAGTAGGTAACCGAGGGGGTAATGAAGAAGAAGAGA
>JASEJH010000021.1:6089-11735 GCA_030016455.1 Thermoanaerobacteraceae bacterium | reverse complement strand
GCGATAGCCTGACGTTTCATGTGACAGGCTGAATAGCTACTTGACTGACAACCAGGTGGACAGGTACTCCGTATTGTGTTAGCATGAATAAGAACATATGCTTATAATCCCCGAAAAGTGAGGAGGATCGGCTTTGTTCACCGGAGAAGAATGCGAAAAAAAGGGTGAAAGCTGCAACACCTGCGCCGAGAAACAGGCCTGTTCCGGCCAGACGGAAACCCACGCTCCAGCGCACAAGCTCTCGCGCGTTAAACACCTTGTCGCGGTAATGAGCGGGAAGGGCGGCGTCGGTAAGTCGTCCGTGGCGGCGCTCCTGGCCGCTACTCTCGCCCGGCAGGGATTCCGGGTGGGAATCCTCGACGCAGACATCACCGGCCCGAGCATACCCAAGCTATTTGGGTTGAAAGAGCGGGTTGACGGCACGGAATTCGGCGTTTACATCCCCAAGACGCGCAACCTGGGAATCTACGTGATGTCGGCAAACCTTTTCCTGGAGCGGGAGGACGACCCCGTCATCTGGCGCGGCCCCATCCTCAGCAACGTTATCAAGCAGTTCTGGACGGACGTGGCCTGGGGCCAGCTCGATTACCTGGTCATTGACCTGCCGCCGGGAACCGGCGACGTTCCTTTGACGGCAATGCAGTCGCTGCCGCTCGACGGCATGATCGTCGTCTCCTCCCCGCAGGACTTGGCGGTAATGGTGGTACGGAAAGCCGTCAAGATGGCCGAAATGATGAACGTTCCTCTCCTCGGCTTGGTGGAGAATATGACCTATATCCCCTGTCCCGACTGCAATAAAAAGATCTTTGCCTTCGGTCCACCCCAGGGCGAAAAAGTGGCCGCAGAAACCGGCCTTGAGCTACTGGCCAGCCTGCCGCTCGACCCGGAACTCAGCCGGCTCGGTGACGCAGGCCGGATAGAGGATTACGCGCCCACGGGGCTGGAAGAAGCGGTACGGCTTATAGATGAGCGGCTCAAATCCGCATCGAAAACGGCCCGGCTGCTGTTTAAAAAGTAGCGGCAACGCAAGACGGTTTCTACCAAACAGTTCCAACGTAAAAGGTACCCAGCCGATAAAAAACTCCCCCGGTCCATATCACCCGGCGGGAGTTTTTAATTCCGCTGCTGAATTCCGGCTCCTTTGTCTCTTGACCTTGGATCTTGCCTTCTGACTCAGACTTTTAGCCCCTGGCTTCTGCCTTCTAATACTCCGGCGGGAGTTCCTTCAGCTCCGCCAGGTTGAAAACCGGGCCGTCGCGGCAGACAAACCTTGCACCGACGTTGCAGCGGCCGCACTTGCCGATACCGCACTTCATCCGCATTTCCAGCGTGGTGTAGATCTGTTTTTCCTCAAAGCCCAGCTCGCCCAAGGCCTTCAGGGTAAACCGGATCATCACCGGCGGGCCGCAGATGACCACGAACTTGTTCTCGGGTGAAGGCTTCAGCTCCTCCACGTACGCGGGAACAAACCCCACGTGCCCGCTCCATCCTTCTTCCGGCGCGTCAATGGTCGTAAAGACGCTCACCCCCGGCGCCTGGGGCCAAACCCGGAAAACCTCCTCCTTGTAGCAGAGGTCGCCGTAGGAACGGGCGCCGTAAATCACCTCGATATTTCCGTAATGCTGCCGGTTTTCAGGCGCCAGCATGAAATTGACCAGCGGCCGCAAAGGCGCCAGCCCGATGCCGCCGCCGATGACTAACAGGTTCTTCCCCTGCATGTTCTCGTACGGGAAATGGTTTCCGTACGGGCCCCGGACCCCGATCTTTGCCTCCGGCTCCAGCTCGTGCAGCGCGGACGTAACCTTGCCCGCCCGCCGGATGCTGAACTCCAGCCAGTCTCGGCAGGTGGGTGAAGAAGCGAGACAAAACATCGCTTCGCCGACACCGAAGACCGAAAGCATCGCCGTCTGTCCCGGCTTGTGGGTCCACGCCGCCATCTCTTCCGGGTCGTCCAGCACCACCCGGAAGGTCTTAACGTCACCGGTTTCCCGGATGATGTCCACAATCGTCGCCGGTTTGGGGAGAAGCGGGTTCATTCGCCCAACCCCCTTACGGTGGCGATGACCTCGCGGATGTCAATATTCACCGGGCAAAGCGCCACACACCGGCCGCAGCCCACGCATCCCTCGATTGCGTAGCGGTCGTGGTTGTACTTCAACTTGTGGAAAAACCGGTTCCGGAGCCGCTGGTAGAGCGCGTGCCGCGGGTTGTGCCCGCTCGTGTGCAGGGTGTAGTCCCGGAAAAGGCAGGCATCCCAGCAGCGGAACCGCTTCCCTTCAAAGCCCCGGCACACGTCTGTAATGTCGAAACAGTGGCACGTCGGGCAGACATAGGTACAGATCCCGCACCCGAGGCAGCGCCGGCTGAGCTCCTCCCAATAGGGATGGTCGAACAGGGACCCCAGCTTGGCCGGAAGCCCGTCCACTGTCACCCGGACCGTGAACTGGCCGGAAAGTGTTTCTTTTCTGGCCTCTTTGGCTTCCGCCACCCCCGCTACCTGGTCCTCGAAAAATTCCTGGTACCGGGCCACCAGTTCCTTCCCTTTAGGAGTCAGAACTTCCACCATATAGACCGCCCCAACCTCCGAAAGGTGAACGTCCGCCCCCGTTCCTTCCACCGGAGAAATGCCGTACGCGCTACAGAAGCACTCCGGGCAGACGGCGGTGCAACTGATCCCGATGATAACCGTCTTTTCCCGCCGGAGGGTGTAGTAGCGGTCCACCGGCTCCTGGAGAAAAACGGCGTCGAGCACGGCAAAGCTCCGCAGGTCGCAGGGGTGGATCCCGAAGAGCACCGCCGGGGTAGCCGCCAGGGTTTCCTCGAGTACGAGCCCCCCGCCTTCGGTACTGTAGCGGTAAAGGCTTTCGGCCTGCGGAAAGAACCACTCCTTCGGCGGCACCACGCTTCTCCCGGAACCGAGTTTGATCTCCGCCACGCTTTCGACAGGCCGGTAAAACAGGAGCGCGTCCTCCTCCACCGGCGCGACCAGCAGGAATTCTTTCCGTAGCTCATCCAGCAGCGGTAAAAGCTTTTCTTTTTTGAGCAGCTTCGAATCCATGCTTTAGACTCCCGACTTTTCAAGCAAATTGATCCGGATCATCGGGCGCATACGCGCAGAGCGGTCCGCAGGCACCCGCCGGCGCTCCACCGAAAAGCGCCTCGATCTCTTTGGCTAATTTCTGGTTCAAAAGCATCAGCGGTATTCTTACCGGGCAGACCCGCTCACACTCGGCGCAACCGGTGCAACGGCCGGCAACGTGGAACGCCCGGATCAGGTGGTAATGATAGCTGTCCGGCAGGTTCTTGGCCTTCTCCACCCACATCGCTCCCTGTTGCCAGCCCGGCACCGCCTGTTCGAAGGCGCACTGCGTGCAACTGCACGCCGGGCAAACCTCCCGGCAGGCGTAACACCGCAGACACCGTCCAAAAACCCGGTCCCAGAAAGCTGCTTTTTCTCCGGCCGGAAGCGCCTCTACCGCCTTTACCCCTTCCAGCGGGTCGCGTTCGGGGTCGGCTACCGGCATCGCCTCCTTGCCGAGCAGGAGGTCCACCCCAACCGGGTTGTTGCGCACGCAGACCAGACATTTGGCCGCCAGGTTCGCCTTCTTCTCGAAAGGATACTCCCCCCGGGCCGTGTGCAGCACGTAGGTGTTGCCGCGTTCCTCCACCGCCTCGATCCTGGTTGCCGGAGGCAGTTGCGCCAAAACCCGCTCCCTTTCCAGCATTCCGCCGCACGGCACTCCGACCACCGTAATCTTCTCCCGGTCCAGATGGCGTTCCTCCGCCAGCCTGCTTACGGCACCGCCGTCACATCCTTTAACCACCACGGCCGTCCTTTTATCCGGGAAACGCACCAGGTACTTGACCAGGTTGTGGACACAGAAGGGATTGAAGACCAGCTCCGCTGCTTCCTCCGGCCGGGTGGCGAAAAAGGGCCGCGCCGAAGCCTGAAGGCTGCCGGCGGCATAACCGATGAAAACCTCCACCCCTTCCCGGAGCAACCGGCTTGCTTCCTGCCGCAGACTTTCGGTTAGTTCTTTCATTTACCCTCCCTCATCCGCCGGTTTAGAAAACCGAAAAACCAACCCGCGGGACCGGCGCCCGGAGCAACGAAACCTCGCTCCTCTCGGAAAGACGGCTCCTTGTGATGCCGGGTCAACTGCGGTCGCTCTTCAGGCTTCCGGGGTCCCCAGTAACCGCGACGGGACCCCCCTCTTACAGCATAGAGTCCTGCAACCGTCTATTCGGGCCGAGCAGTTTTATCTCCTCCACCATTTCCTTCACCGTTTCGGCAAAGCGCCCCGCTTCCGCCGCCGAAACCCAGCGCACTTTCAGCCGCTCCGGCTCAAACCCCACAAATTCCAGGAGGCTTTTGAAAAGGGTGAGCCGCCGCCGGGTAAAATAGTTTCCCGTTACGTAGTGGCAGTCGCCGGGATGGCATCCCACCACCAGCACCCCGTCCGCCCCTCGCTGCAGGGCGCGGAGAATAAACTGGGGATTGACGCGGCTGGAACAGGGGACCCTAATGATCCGGATGTTCGCCGGGTACTTCAACCGGCTCACTCCCGCCAGGTCGGCCCCCGCGTAACTGCACCAGTTGCAAAGAAAGGCGACAATTTTCGGCTCCCACGCGTTTGCGTTTGTGACCGTATTTTCCTTTACAGGCAAAGGGCGTCTACCTCCGCAAGCAACTGTTCGTTGGTAAAGCCTCTAAGGTCCACCGCCCCGGCACGGCAGGCAACCGTGCAGGAACCGCACCCCTGGCACAGCCCCTCCGTCACCCGGGCCACCACCCGCTCCCGCGGCGGCTGTCCGGGAAGCCGTTCGGTGATGGTTACCGCCTGGATGGCCCGGTAGGGACAGACCTCCCGGCACGCCAGGCAACCGGTACACAACGCCTCGTTGACCCTGGCTACCATCGGACTGGTTTCCAGCTCTTCCTTCAGCAGGAGGGCGCAGACCTTGCCCCCCGCCCCGCTGGCCTGGGAAACGGTGTCAGGAATATCCTTGGGCCCCTGGCAGGCCCCCGCCAGAAATACCCCGCCCGTATGCGTTTCCACCGGGCGGAGCTTCGGGTGCGCCTCCTGGAAAAAGCCGTCCTTGTCCACGGTGATGCCGATCATCCGGGCGACATCCTGCGCCCCCGCCGACGGGACAACCCCCGTCGCCAGGACCACCATATCCGCCGCAATTTCCACCGGTTCGCCCAGCAGCGTGTCCGCACCCCTGACGATCAGTTTCGTGCCGTCCTGGTAAACCTTCGACACCCGGCCGCGGATGTAAACCGCACCCTCGTCCTGGACGCGCCGGTAAAATTCCTCGTATCCCTTGCCGAAGGTCCGCACGTCAATGTAGAAGACGTAAACCTGCGCCCCGGGAATCTTCTCCAGTACCTGGTGGGCGTGCTTCGCCGTATACATGCAGCAGATCCGGGAGCAGTACTCCTTCCCCTTAGCCTCGTCCCGCGAGCCAACGCACTGGATAAAGACTACCGTTTTGGGCTCTTTCCTGTCCGACGGCCGCTGAATCTTGCCCCCGGTCGGCCCGGCAGCGTTCACCAGCCGCTCGAAGGCAAGTCCGGTGATGACGTCGGGGTAACGCCCATAACCATACTCCCCGTATGCCTTTTCCCACTGAAAGAGCCCG
>JASEJH010000021.1:0-6079 GCA_030016455.1 Thermoanaerobacteraceae bacterium | reverse complement strand
ACGATCGCCCCGACCTCCACCTCAAAGACTTCATCCCGCTGCTTGTAATCAATCGCCTCCGCCGGACAATGCTTCGCGCAGATACCGCATTTGCCCTTTATAAGCTGGCGGCAGTGCGCGGCGTCAATCACCGGTTTGTTCGGCACCGCCTGGGGAAAGGGGATGTAAATCGCCGCCCGCTCGCCGAGCCCCATGTTAAATTCGTCCGGCACGCTGGTCGGACACCTGGTCCAGCAGGTGCCGCAGCCGGTGCACTTGGAATGGTCAACGTACCGGGCCTTCTGGCGGATGCGCACCTTGAAGTTTCCGATGTAGCCGCTGATTTCCTCCACCTCGGCATAGGTGTAAAGCTTGATTCCAGGGTGCTGCGCCACGGCCACCATCTTCGGCGTACTGATACAGGCCGAACAATCCAGCGTCGGAAAGGTTTTGTCCAGCTTCACCATGTTTCCGCCGATGGTGGGTTCCCGCTCGACGAGCACGACTTCCAGCCCGGCATCGGCGATATCCAGAGCGGCCTGGATTCCGGCGATACCCCCGCCGATCACCAGGCACCGCTTGATAACCGGGATCCGGCCCGGGCTGAGGGGTTCAAGCAACGCCGCCTTGGCCACCGCGCGCCGCACCAGGTCAATCGCTTTTCGCTGAGCCGCCTCCTGGGCATCCGGATGCACCCAGGAACAGTGCTCCCGCAGGTTGGCCATTTCCAGAAAATACGGGTTGAGACCGGCACGCCGGAGCGCCTGGCGGAAGGTTTCCTCGTGAAGCCGCGGCGAACAGGACGCCACCACCACCCGGTTGAGCCCGTGCTCCTTGACCGCTTGTACGATCAGATTCTGGCCCGGGTCGGAACAGACATACTTGTAATCCGTGCTGAAGACCACCCCGGGGAAGGAACCCGCCACCCGGGCGAGCTCCGGACAGTCCAGGACCCCGCCGATATTTGAACCGCACCAGCAGACGAAAACCCCGATCCTCGGCATAAAACTCCTTCCTTTTTCAGCCGCCGACCACTCTCAGCGCGCGCTGCGGGTCCACAAAGTGCGTCGTAAGGCCTAAATCCCGCGGGTTCAGCCCCATGGCCAAACCCAACAACTGCGGAAAATAAAAGACGGGGACGGCAAAATTCGTCCCGAACATCTTGTTCACCTGTCCCTGGCGCAGGTCCAGGTTGCTCTGACAAAGGGGGCAGGCGCAGACTATCGCGTGCGCCCCCGCGCCGGTAGCATTCCGCAGGATGTCACGGACAAGCCTGAGCGCCACTTCCCGGGCGCCGAAAATTAGCGCCCCGCCGCAGCATTCATTCTTATAGCCCCAACTCACGGTTTCGGCTTTTGTAGTCTCAACCAGCCGGTCCATCGACTCCGGGTTTTCCGGATCGTCGCAGCCGATACCCGGCGGCCGCACCAGCAGGCACCCGTAGTAGCAGGCGACCCGCAAACCCTTGAGTGGGCGGACTATCTGCGCCGCGAGCTGTTCCAGCCCTATTCCCGTCATCGTTTCGAGCAGGGAGTAAATGCGCACCGTACCCCGGTAAGGGCGCCCTAAAACCTCGGCGACCTTCTCGCTCAGATCCCGGTCGTGGGTCAGCTCCCGCTGGGCAACCCGTAAACGGTGGTAGCAGGCGGCACAGGGAACGGTGACGTCAAGCCCCATCTCGCTCGCAAGAATCAGGTTCCGGGCCGGTAGTGCCACCGCCAAAAAGGGGTCGGTGCTGTGCGCGGCCGACGCCCCGCAACAATTCCAATCCGGGATGTCCACCAGTTGAACACCCAGGTACCGCGTCACCAGCCGCGTAGCAAGATCATACTCCCGCGCGCTGGACTGCAGTGAACACCCGGGATAATAACCAATCCTCATTCTTCAACCTTTTCCTCCGCTTTCGCAAAAAGTCGGGCCAACTCCCGGACGCCTTTCGGCCTGTCGGGCGTGAAGCGCAGTTTCCCCCGGGTAAACATAAACCTGCCGAGTTCCGCGTCGCGGAAGAAAGTCTTCCGCCGGAGGTTGAAACTCAAAGCCAGACCCGTCTCGAAAACCCGGCCGTTGCGCCGCACCGACAGGAGGAACAAATCGTTGAACAGGACCACGCCCCGACCCAACCCGGTTTTCCCTTCCCGGCGGGCGATCACCCGGAGGCTGTCCATCACCTGGGCAACGTCAATGTTGCAGGGACAGCGGGTGCTGCAGGTGAAACAGGCCGCACAAACCCAAATCGTACGCGAACCGAGCACCTCTTCCTTGCGCCCCAACTGCAGCATGCGGATGATCCGGTTCGGCTTGTAGTCCATGGCGAAGGTCGTCGGACACCCGGCCGTACACTTGCCGCACTGGTAACAGTGCGCAAGCGTTTTCTGGCCGCTCGCGCGCACCACCGCCTCCAAAAACGCCGGATCCGGTTTGTCTTTCCCGCCGAGAAGCATGAACAGAACTCCCCCGGTCTTGTAAACCTAAAATTGAATCATCAAAGGATAATCCCTTTCAAAAGATATTGATTTCTCGCCCTTTGTCAAGTACATATTCGCTAAAAACAAAAAAAAACCTTTTCCCGGACGAGATTAGACCGTTAACGGAACAAAAAAGGGCTGCCTCCGCCGCCAAAAAAACCAGGCTTTTCAACCGGTACCAGGAAGGAACAGCGCCTACCGGCAAAGACGCACCAGGATGGACCGCAAAAACCGCGGGAGCTTTATGTAAATGACCCGCATCCTTTTCGCCTCCTTCATCTCTCCGTTTGCGGGGGCTCGGAGTCCATGGTAGCGCAGCCCGGCGTTTGAACCGTTTCAGGTCGTTTCTCTTCTCCCAACCCCGTGCTTTCGGAACCTTCATGAAGCCCTCCTACATAAATCTTATTCCGTTTGCCGGAGAAATGTAACAACCGGATGCGGTACCGGCCGGGAGGCGAAGGACACCGGCATCAAGGAGAGTGTTCAAAACTCTAATTTTTCGAAAGCAGGCTCTATCTACTCATAGATGGCAAACTTTAGCCCAGCACTCAGGGGCATTTTTTCCCATATAGACGGGAAGCTTCTTTTAGCTGAGTGCCGGTTGAAATTACCCGGGCAGGTATTTAACTGAGTGCTGGGGAGGCCGCGAAAAACGACCCAGCACTCAACTCACACCATCATAATGGACATAACTGTTATGCCGCAGAGTTGAGTGCTGGGCAGGCGAAGTTTTGCAGCGGTTTCCTATGCGGGGGTGAAAGCGGTGGATCGGAAGGAGGCCTTGGGGCTCCTGGGCACGCACCTGAAGAATGAAAACCTGCGTAAACACTGCCTTGCGGTCGAGGCGGTGATGCGGGCCCTGGCCAGGCGGTTCGGCGAGGATGAGGCGCTTTGGGGGCTGGCCGGACTCTTGCACGATATTGATTACGAGTGGACGAAAGGCGACCCTGCGCGGCACGGCATCGAAGGAGCAATACTTCTGGAGCGCCTGGGCCTGCCGGAAACCGTCGTTCAAGCAGTACGCATGCATAACGACCGTCACGGGCTGCCCCGGGAGACCTTGTTAGACAAAGCCCTCTACGCGGTTGACCCGGTGACCGGGCTGATTACCGCCGCCGCCCTGATCAGGCCGGATAAGAGCCTGGCGGCGGTCAACGTGCCGTTTCTGCTGAACCGGTTCAAGGAGAAGTCTTTTGCGCGCGGCGCGAACCGGGGGCAGATTCTTTCCTGCACCGAACTGGGGCTGACGCTGGAAGAGTTCCTGGCGCTCGGCCTGGAGGCGATGCAGGGAATTGCTGCGGAACTTGGATTGTGAGGAGGTAATTTTTCGTTTGACGCCGGTGGCTAAGAAAAAGATTGTGGCTAAAGAAGAGATTTTAGAATTTATGCGGCGGAAGGCCTACCGCCCGCTTACGGTGGCGGAGCTGGCGCGGGTTTTTCTCCCGGAGGGGAAGGGACTCGACGCCTTTAAAAGGCTCCTCCGGGAGATGGAGGAGGAGGGACTCATCTACCAGACGCGGGCGGCGCGCTACGGGCTGCCGGAGCAGTTCAATTTAGTCGTCGGCCGGATAGAGGGGCACTCCAAGGGATACGCCTTCCTGATTCCCGACAAAGAGGGGATACCGGACGTTTTTATCGGCCCGGGGAACCTGTACGGGGCGATGCATAACGACCGGGTCGCCGTGCGGCTCCTGCCGCCGGGGAAGGGAAAGACCCGGGAAGGGGAAGTTGTACGCATACTGAAGCGCGGCAACCGCCGCGCGGTGGGCACGCTGCGGAAGAAGCGGCGCTTTGCGGTGGTGATCCCGGACGACCCGCGCCTGGGAGCGGACATCGTTGTGCCGCGCGGGCGCTTGACGGGGGCGAAAGACGGGGACAAGGTGGTGGTGGAGTTCACCGCCTACCCGGCGCCGCGGACACCGCCCGAGGGACGGGTGGTGGAGGTGCTCGGCCCCCCCGACGCCCCGGGAATGGACCTGCTGGTCCTCTCCCGGCGGTACGACCTGCCGGACGAGTTTCCCGCGAAGGTGCTCCGGGAAGCGGAGGCGATCCCGGCGGAGATTCCCCCAGCGGAGTTGAGGGGGCGGCGCGACCTCCGGAGCTGGCCGGTTATCACCATTGACGGGGAAGACGCTAAGGACCTGGACGATGCGGTCAGCCTCACGGTCAACGCTGACGGGACCTATCTCCTAGGCGTGCACATCGCGGACGTGGGCTACTACGTCTGCGAGGGCAGCGCCCTGGACAGGGAGGCCTTGAAACGGGGCACGAGCGTTTACATGCCCGGCCGGGTGATCCCGATGCTCCCGCCCAGACTCTCCAACGGCATCTGCAGCCTGAACCCGCAGGAGGACCGGTTAAGCTTTTCGGTGGCGATGGCGGTGGACCCGGAGGGGGTAGTACGGGACTACGAGATCTTTCCTTCGGTCATCCGTTCGCGGGCGCGCATGACTTATACCGCCGTCTACCGGCTGCTGGAGGGTGATCCGGAGGTTGCCGGGCAGTACCGGGAACTGGCGGAAATGATCGGGCGGATGCGGGACCTGTGCCTCATTTTGCGCCGCCGGCGCCTGGCAAGCGGAGCGATTGATTTCAACCTCCCGGAGACTAAGGTGGAGCTCGATGACTTGGGCAGGCCTGTAGCGGTATACCGGGCGCCCCGGACGGTTGCCGAGCAGATCATCGAGGAGTTCATGCTCCTCGCGAACGAAACTGTGGCCAGGCACGCCGCAGCCCTTGAACTGCCGTTCATTTACCGGATTCACCCGCAGCCGGATGCAGAGAAAGTAGCCGCCCTGGAGGACCTGCTCGCCGGCTTCGGCTACGGTGCCCGGGGGCTCACCCGGCTCGAGCCCGCAAGTTTTCAGGCGGTCCTGGACGCGGTTGCCGGAAAGCCCGAAGAACGGCTGATAAACATGGTGATGCTCCGTTCGATGAAGCAGGCCCGGTACGCGCCGGAACGCACCGCACATTTCGGGCTGGCCTCCGAGTACTACACCCATTTTACCTCGCCGATCCGGCGCTACCCCGACCTTTTCATCCACCGGGTGCTGCGCGAGGCGCTCCTGGGCAAGCTTTCCGAAAAAAGGGCGGCGGAACTGAGCGCACGGGCGGTGTACGCGGCGGCGGTGTCCTCGGAGCGGGAGCGGGTGGCAATGGAAGCAGAACGCGAGGCGACCGAACTTAAAAAGGTAGCCTTCATGCAGGATAAAATCGGGAACGTTTACCCCGGTTTTGTAAGCGGCGTGACCGCCTGGGGTTTCTACGTGGAGCTTGAGAATACTGTTGAAGGTCTGGTACACGTCCGGACGCTCACGGACGACTTTTACGTTTACGACGAGCGCAGTTACACCCTGACGGGGCGGAATACCGGCAAATCATACCGCCTTGGGGACCCGGTCCGGGTCCGGGTAATACGGGCGTCGGTAGAGGACCGGCTGGTCGAATTTGAACTCTGTACCGAAGGCTGATTTTATCGGGGGAACGCCGTATTTCGAAGGAAGTTAAAGATTTGCGTCGAAAATAAAAAATTGGTTGAATATTTTGACGACCGGGGGATGCCTCAGCGCAGGCTATCCGGAGATTTTCTGTCGGATAGCTGACAAAGAACTTGTCGTTTACCGGACATCGTGGGC
>JASEJH010000219.1 GCA_030016455.1 Thermoanaerobacteraceae bacterium | reverse complement strand
ACCTGGCGGCGATTTCGCCAATGCCGTAAAGCAGGGCCAGAGCCATTACGGTGAAAATGATAATCCACAGGTCAAAGACCGAAAGGTCAAGCCTTGCCGCCAATCTCTCCATGGGCGACCGGGTACGAGGAACCTCCTGCTTCTCCTCCGGATCCAGGACGGGGCTTAAGATATCTGGTAGCGGAATTTGTGCTGGCATTCCGTTACGCTCCTTTCCCAAGTGCAAACGGTTTTAAAAAAGGCGCCCCACCGGCTTCGGAAGAAGCCGGTGGAACTACCACGATAGGGGCCGGGTTATGTTCGGTTTCTGGCTTCCGCTTCCAACCGCGTTACTATCCGATTCAGCCATAGCCTGGTGAGCGCGAGTGCCGCAGAATACCATATAAAAAGAAGTCCTGCGGCGTAGAGTGCTCCCCCAGCAAACAGGACGAAGAAATCCGCCCCTAACGGACCAGGATTCCCGTGGATGATCCGGCCGATGTGGCTGAAGACTCCTGCCATAAAGAACCCCGCAACAACGATCAGCAGTCCCCAAGCCACTACCCAGCCGAACCGGGAGGGAAAAGGTTTGGTTCTGTTCTGCGGGGAAGCAGAAACGGTTGCTGCCCGCGTCATTTGGATCATCCTCCTTTAACCTTCGCCAAAGCTTTAACTTTTCCCGTTCCACCGCAAATAAGAAAAGCAAGAAATATGCCAGCTTTTTAAAAACCACAGCCGTTCAAACCTATTGGCCTTCCCAACCCCGTTATCAGGCGGTTATCAGGTGCCCGGGGTTAATCCTGGGTAACGCCCTTTTTCCCCTCTGATCCTGCGCCTGGGTGTTGTTTTTCCGAACGGTTGTTGTTTTTTTCAACACCTCACCTGCCCTTTGGAGTCGCTCCCGCCCTTGAAATTCCCGCTTTTCTTTTCTGGCACAATTCTTGCTGTAGTTTGTGGTTGCGTACCTAATTTCACAAACTCCGGAAGGGGTGAGAAGTGGGCAGAATTCGAAAAAACGATTTCTTTAAAAGGAAGGAAGCACTTGTACAGCGCGAGACGAAAGGAGGAAGAAAAATGGATATAGAGAACCGGCTTGGCGCCGAACAAAGGCGTAAGCTCAAGCAATTCAGCACCCTGGCCACCGCGATCGTGGCCGTGGCTACATTGTTGGCCTTCTGGGCGGGGCTTTATCTTTTGCAACACGACGTGTTTAAAAACTATTACAACCCTGACCGCCACGTAATCCTTCAGCAGGATCCGGAAACCCTCGAGGTGTACGCCTGGAAAGATGCCGCCGGGCGCGTCTTCACGCGGGATTCTGCCACGGTGCGGCTCTTCCCTTACGGCGTGATGGTGCTGATCCTTTTGTTGTTGGGTTTCGGTTCCGCGTTGTATAACTTTTTAACGCAGGCTTATGCCTCACGCTTACTCCGGGGAGTTGTTCCGGAAGCGCCGCTTGCTGCGGGAAGTGGAAGCGAGCCTTATTTTGGCCGGCAACGACCGGCGGCCAGAGGTTAAACCGGTAGTGAAGGAGGTAGTCAATGCACGTTTTTCTTCCTATTGCAAATATGAACATGCCGGTCGTGCTGGTCCTCGGCCTGGGTGGCATCGTAGGGTTCTTGTCGGGCCTCTTCGGTGTCGGCGGCGGTTTTCTGCTCACCCCGCTGTTAATGATGGCGGGGGTCCCGCCTGCCGTAGCTACCGCAAGTGACACCAACCAGATCGTGGCGGCTTCGATTTCCGGCACGCTGGCCCATTCCCGGAGCGGGAACGTGGATTTCAAACTCGGGACGATCATCCTGATCGGGGGGCTGATCGGTGGAACCTTCGGTACGGATGTTGTTAGACACCTCCGCACCTTGGGGAACTTCGATTTCGTCGTGAAGTCCGCTTATGTGGTGATGCTCCTTTTTGTAGGGGCGTTCATGCTCCAGGAAAGCCTTGGGGCGCTGAGACGTAAAAAAGCAGGGAAGGTGGCGGGAGAGCAAAAACCTGCCGGCGCCCCTAAACTTGCCACGCGGCTGCCGCTGCGCCTTTATTTTCCGGTTTCCGGTATGGAGTGCTCGGCGGTAGCGCTGGTGGCCCTCGGATTTTTAATCGGCATTCTTGCCGCCCTTATGGGGGTGGGAGGCGGCTTCATTATGCTGCCGGTGATGATTTACCTGTTAGGCATCCCCACGCTTAAGGCCGTGGGCACGAGCATTTTTACCGTGGTCTTCACGGCCATCAATGTGACCATGGCTCAAGCCACGGTTAACGATACGGTGGACGTGGTTTTAGCCGTGCTGCTCCTCGTTGGCTCTTCTTTGGGTGCGCAGTTCGGGGCTAAGATCAGCCGCCGGTTGGAAGGAGAGCAGTTGCGGGTGGCCTTTTCCGCAATCGTTCTGGCGGTGATGGTGAAGATGCTTTTTCAGCTTGTGACAAAACCGGCTTCACTCTTCGTTATAGGGGGCGGGCACTGAGATGCGGCGGTTTTACTGGTTACCGGTATTGCCGGTACTGTTGCTCGCCTTTACCAGCGTTGCCGGAGCAACGGTTACTGTCAAGCCGGACAGGGTTGGTGTGAAGCTTAATTTTTCCGGGACCACCGTAACAGTCACCGGGACGGCACCTGCAGGATGTGGCGTTTGCCTCCGGGTGACTTCGCTCCCGGTACGGGTTCCGCTCAACCGCCAGGGAAAGGTGGCCGGTTTCTGGATGAGCGTGCAGAAGACGGTAGTGGAAGGAGTACCGAAGGTTTATCAGGTCTACACCTCTTCCAGGCTGGAAGACCTGCCCGTTTCTCTCCGGGAGGAGATTACCGGATACCGGGATGCCATGGTCGGTGGCAGGGTTACCGAAAAAGAAGGGGAAAAGCACCGGTTGCTTTCCCCCAAAGAGGCACAGCCCTTTGTAGCGGCGCTGGTGGAACTCTACGAGAAAAAGGGGCTCTACGCGGTGCACGAGGGCAAGGTCGAGGTTGAAAACGGTCGCTTCACTGCCCGGGTGGCCGTGCCGGCGGGAACGCCGCAGGGAAAGGTCGGGGTCACCGCGTTTTTATTTAAAAGGGGGCAGGTTGTGGCCCAAGAAGAAGCTTCTTTTACGGTCGAAAGCAGGGGACTGGTTCGCTGGCTGCGCCTCCTTTCAGGAACGAACGGCCCGGTTTACGGCGGGGTGGCGGTGATGGTCGCCCTGTTTACGGGGGTGGCAGTCGGTATGGCCTTCGGCTTTCTCGATAAACTCTTCGGAAAAGGCGGGGTAAGTGATGCGGGTACCCACGCCCACTGAGGCGGTTATCGGGTGTCTTAACAGAGTAGGGGCCGGGGTTGGGTAGAATTGGGTGAGCGGCTGTACCGCCATTCCCGGCTTTTCCTTTCCCAGGGTTTCTTTTTTTCAGAAAGAAAAG
>JASEJH010000218.1 GCA_030016455.1 Thermoanaerobacteraceae bacterium | reverse complement strand
CGACCGGGAGATCGCCACCTGCCTCTATGTCGCTATCGCTACCGATACCGGCGGCTTTTGCTACGAGACGACCACCGCGGCGACGCACCGGCGGGTGGCGGACCTGATCGAGGCCGGGGTTGACGTCCGGGATGTCAGCCGCCGGCTTTTTGAGGAGAAGCCCTTCAAGAGTATCGAGGCCCTGCGGGCAGCGCTGAACAACCTGGAGCTGGACCCTTCCGGCCGCGTCGCCTGGATGGTTCTGGATGCAGAAACGTTGAAAAAGCTTCAGGTAAAGGACGAGCACACCGACGGCCTGGTCAACTACGCACGGTTCATCCGGGGGGTAGAGGTGGCGCTCTTGTTCCGGGAAGTGGGCGAAGGGCAGGTCAAGATCAGTTTTCGCTCCAAGAAGCATGTTGACGTGAGCCGGCTTGCGGCGAGGTTCGGCGGCGGCGGCCACCTGCGGGCGGCGGGGGCGGTGGTGAAGGGTGACCTGGGCCGGGTAAAAGAGGCCGTGGTTCAGGCGAGTACGGCGGCGGTTGCCGAAGCGGTCACCGGCAAACGGGAGGCGGGAGAGCTGAGTTGCGTTTCCGCGCGGGATGGTGGCGATGGAAGGAGTTCTTAACGTCCTGAAACCGCCGGGAATGACCTCGCACGACGTCGTCAACCGGGTGCGCAGGCTTGCCGGGCTCAAGAAGGTGGGGCACGCCGGGACGCTCGACCCGGAGGCGAGCGGCGTTCTGGTGGTGCTGCTGGGCCGGGCGACCCGCCTGTCGCAGTTTTTGGCGGCGGCCGACAAGGAGTACCGCGCCGAGGCGGTTTTCGGCGTGGAAACCGACACCCAGGACGTTTTCGGGCAGGTACTTGGGTACACTGATGCGTCCCACCTGACCCCGGACGAGGTGCTTGGAGTCTTGCCGGGTTTTCGGGGAAAGATCACCCAGGTCCCGCCCCCCGTATCTGCAGTGCACTACCAGGGCAGAAGACTTTACGAACTGGCCCGGGCCGGCCAGCGGGTGGAAGTGGCGCCCCGGGCGGTCCAGATTCACGCCCTGGAGCTTTTGGGGGGCGAGTGGGGGGTAAAAAATCCCCGTGCCTTTTTCCGTGTTTCCTGTTCGAAAGGAACCTACATCCGGACGCTGCTTGCGGATATCGGGAAGGCGCTAGGTGTGGGAGCCTGTCTCGGTTTTTTGCTCCGCACCCGCGCCGGGCGGTTCACCGTAGCGGAGGCGCACACCCTGGAGGAGCTTGCGGCACTGGGGGCCGGTGGGAGGCTTGAGGAAGCCGTGATCCCGGCCCGGGAGCTTTTTCGGGATCTGCCGGCCGTGGCGGTCAAGCCTTCGGCGGTCAAAGCGGTCCGGAGCGGGGGGCGGCTGTACCCTGCGGGAACGGCTGCCGGCACCGGGGCGTTTGCGCCGGGTGTCCTTGTCCGCCTGGTCCACGGGGAGGAGTTTTTAGCTGTGGCCCGGGTGGAGGCGGCGGACGGGCGGGTGGTCTTTCAGCCGGTCTGGGTTCCTGGAGAGAGGGTTTAGTCCTGGAGGGGGTTAACGTTGGAGGTTCTAACAGATTATCATGGCCTGCGGCATTTCCATCCCCATATCTGCGTCGGACTGGGAAACTTTGATGGGGTGCACCTGGGCCACCGGCAGTTGATAAACCAGCTGGTAGCCTACGCACGCCGCCGGGGGGGAACGGCGGTGGTCTTCACCTTTGAACCCCATCCGGCGGTGGTGTTACGGCCCCAAACCGCACCGCCGCTGCTGCTCGCCCCGGAACTCAAGCGGCAGTTTATCGCTGGCCTGGGCGTGGACCTTTTCCTGGCCGTTCCGTTCACGCGGGATTTTGCAGCGGTCAGGCCGGAGGTGTTCGTGCACGAGGTTCTGGTCGGGGAACTGGGGGTCAGGGCGGTCTTTGTCGGCTACAATTACACCTTTGGCCACCGAGGGGCGGGTACACCCGAGACGCTGCAGGAACTGGCGGCGGAATATGGGTTCGAGGTGAAGGTGGTCCCGCCGGTAACGGTAGAAGGCCAGCCGGTTTCCTCCACACTGGTCCGGAAGCTGATCGCGGAGGGCAGGGTGGAGGAGGCGCGGCGTTTCCTGGGCTATTGCCCGGTTTTTGCGGGTACGGTTGTTGCGGGAGAGAGCCGCGGCAGGAAAATGGGTTTCCCGACCGCCAACCTGGAGGTGGAGGACCGGATTTTAGTGCCGGCCAACGGTGTATACGCGGTAAAGGTGCGGGCAGACGGGGAAGCCTTCTCGGGTGTAGCCAACATCGGTGTCTGTCCGACTTTTGCCGGGAACACGGGCCGCAGGCGGCGGATCGAGGTGTTTCTCTTTGACTTCTGCGGCGATCTTTACGGCAAGCGGCTGGAGGTTTCATTCACCAAGCGCCTGCGGGGGGAGCGGCGTTTTGAATCGGCGGCGGAACTGATCGAGCAGATTCAGCGGGACGTCGCCGCGGCCAGGGCGCTGGCCGAATAGGCTTTGCGCCGGAGACAGCCGCAGGCAGAAGATTTACAGCGGCTTTCATTTGTGTTAAAATCTCATTTGAGCGCTGTGATAACCGGGTAAGGAGACGTGAAGGGTGGCTTTTTGGGGTTTTGGCTTCGACCCTAACGCTCTCAAGGTTTGGCTTGACCAGATTGCGCTGATCTGCTTGAGCGAAGATTTTCAAAAGCTCAAGGCGGAGTTAGAGCTGTTGTACAGGGAGGCGGATCCGGCGCAGGCAGACGTTAAAGCATTTGCCGACGCGCTATACGCATTTTTAAGTGAGCAGGAGGAGAATTTGGGAACCTCTGCCGTCTGAGGAAAAAATGAAATGCGGGTGATTGTTGCGGAGCACGCTTTAAAACGGCTGCGGGAGTCGCGTCAGGAAGGGATAACCTTGAACGATATCATCGCGGCGGCCGAGTCGGTACCAGGAACGGTTGCTTCGGCAACGCGTTTCCGCAGCTTCGTCGCCCGGTCCGGCCGGAAGTTCGACATCGTGGTAAGGGATATCTCCGGCGGACGACTGGTGATCACAGTGATCGGGAAATGAACCGGGGGCTCGGTCGGGTCGTTTCAGAACGCTTTCTGGGCCTGCGGCGATTATGGGAGGAGGTGAAGACGGTGGCGCTGACGGTAGAGAAGAAGCAGACGATTATTGAATCCTTCAGGCTGCACGAGAACGATACCGGTTCCCCGGAGGTACAGGTGGCCATCCTGACCGAACGGATAAACCAGTTGAGCGAGCATTTAAAGGTCCACAAGAAGGATTTTCACTCCCGGCGCGGACTGCTCAAACTGGTCGGCCAGCGGCGGTCCTTGTTGAACTACCTGAAGGACTATGACTTTGAGCGCTACCAGCGGTTGATCAAAAAGATTGGTTTGCGAAAGTAGCGGGGGACACCCCCGTTTTTTTTAGGAGGCTTAAT
>JASEJH010000217.1 GCA_030016455.1 Thermoanaerobacteraceae bacterium | reverse complement strand
GGATTATTTCGACCGCGCTGTTAAAGATTTTCCCCTTCACGTGCACCCTGTCGGGCAGAATACGCCTCCCGCTCAGGTTGCTGAGACAACGGGTCCCCTGCGCAGTAACCAGCCGGCACTGCAAACGGTAGGAGTAAGACTTTGCGGCCTTTGTCCGGGCTAACGCCTGCTGAATGAGCTTCTGCGGGTCAACCGCTTTCAAGGGCCGGTTCGCGAAGGTGGTATAAATCCCTGCCGCCAACAGGAGTGCCACGACAAACAGATAAACCCAGCGACGAGAGACAAATGGCCGGCGCATACACACCCCCCCAAGGCTAATAGAGCATATGACGCATCCCGGCGCGATATGTCGTCTTTGAGGGAATAACTCCGGGAAGGGTATTGATCGTCCCGAAATAGTCCGAGGAAAGTGTTGCAAAACCCAGATTCAACAAGAAGCAAGCCTGTAGACAGCTAATTGGTAAGCTTTGGGAAGAAGCCGGCAGACCGCGAAAAACGACCCAGCACTCAACCAAGCAAAACGGTAGCAATTGCCAGAGAAGTAAAAGTTTATAGGAAAATTTCCGCGCCGGAGGCTAAAGGAATTACTCTCTAAGTTGCCGGACGGGGTCTCCAGGATGTCTCTTTCTGTCAAACAAGGATTCCTGAGGGGCAGTACAGAAGTTTGGCCAAACCGCGCAGGCAAAGAGGCGTAAGATATCATGTCTGGAGTCAAAAGGCACTCCAGAAGATTCTTTCTTTATCCCTGGCAGCTCTTGCACCAGTTGTTAAGTTTCTACCCACCGGATGCAACCGGTCGGACAGGATTCGATTGCCTCCTGGATGCAGTCTTCGTCCCCGCCAAGGGGGTCGATCACCTCGGCGTAGCCGAGTTCCTCATTCAACTTAAAAACTCCCGGACACAATGACTCACATGTACCGCAGGCTTCACAGTTTTCGGTGTCGATGAAAGGAATCCGGGCCATTTGGGGAAACCTCCTTCGCAATTTTTCGTGTTCTCACGGTCAAAAAATGCCATCCTGCCAACAGACTAACACCAAAATCCCAGCTTTGAAAAGTATCCTCGTCCCAATTTCCCTCCGGTACTCAGGTTTTCTGACCCGGCCCCCATCCCACCCTTGCGTCGGGAACGCTGTCTATCCCGGGGGAATAGGGCTTCAGGTCCAGAAGGGGGCTCCCGTCCACCGCGTCCAGCCCTTGGACCCGCAGGCGGTTGCCCTCCACCCCCAGCAGTTTCACTACTGTGAAAGCGATCGGGTTCGGGCGACCAGGCGAACGGCAGGCGAAAACACCGCGCAGCTCCGGCCCGTGCGGCGTCGTGGTCTGCAATAGGTCCCGCCGTGCCAGGTGGCACCAGTAAAGGACGATCAGATGGGTCGCCTTTTCCACATCCTTGAGCCCGGGGACGAATTCAGGGAAAAGCTCGATGACGGCCTCTTCCCCGGCCAGATAGCCCTGGCGCGGCGCCTCTTCCGGAGTCTTATAGGGGGAGTGAATCACCCCGATCGGCTTGAGCTGCATGTATACCTCTCCATTAGGAACAACGAGACCACTACCCAGCACTCAACTCTGTGGTACAACCTGCGCTCAAGCAAACAGGCGTTAGAGTATTCCGTATTCTTTCACGTTGAGTTGAGTGCCGGGTTGTTTTTCGCGGCCTCCGGGCTTTTTACCAAAGTTTCCCACCCGGTGTGGACGGGATTACCGGCTGATTTTCACGGTGCCGGCAGAGGTTTGCTTTGTTCAAGGCGGCAAGTTTGATCGCGGAAACGTTAGACAAGGCCGGAAGACATGTTTTCAGGTTCAAACAGATGCGGCTTCAGTTACATGGGGTGCAGTGAAAAGTGATTTTAGCGCAACGCTTGCCCTGGCTGGTCCTCGCGGGATCATCACTGGTCATTTTATCCGCCCTTTTATATTTCCTTCATTATCTCATCTTCAGAGACCCGCACCATATCGCCATCTACCTCCTCGGAGATTTGGCGTTCCTGCCGCTCGAGGTATTGATGGTGACCCTGATTCTGCACCGGCTGCTTGCCGTATCTTTTTTCACTGGCGGTGCGGATGAACCCCTTCGACCCGGAGGCGACGCCGGTGATTGAACGGTGAAAGAGGTAGTGGAATGAAGCAAATCCTGGGTCGCGTCGTGGCACTTTCCCTGATGATGATGATGGTGATGGTGGGTTCCAGCGCCGTCATTCCGGTGCTGCCTCAGTACGCCCGCCGTAGGGCTGGTGATCGCCACCAACAGCTGTATGCGCATGCTGGTCGGCTTCCCGGCGGGAGTTTTGACCGACCGCTGGGGGCGCCGGCCTTTCGTCATTGCCGGGATGCTGATTACGGCTGCCGGCGCGCTGGTGGCCTGGTCGGCCACGGCCGTCGAATCGCTGTTTGTGGGACAGGCGCTGATCGGTATCGGTGCCGCCTTTTATGCAACCGCGGCCCTGAGTATGGTGGTGGATATGGCCGACGCCACTAACCGCGGTAAGGCGACCGGCCTCTACATGATGGGTTTTCACCTTGGAGCCGTTTTCGGCCCCGGGATCGGCGGCTGGCTCGCCTACCGGTGCGGAATCAATTCTCCCTTCCTGGCCTTTGCCGTGCTCGCTGCGGTGGCGGCCGCTGCAGCGACTTTTCTCACCCGGGAGACGCGTCCCCCACAAGAGCCGCGTGCTCCAGCCGTTATAATAAAGCCGGACCTGCCCCGTGAAAACTGGAGCCGGGCCCTGACGCGGAACCTGACGATAGTTTATTTCCTGAACTTCGCCTTCCGTTTCGGCTTCCACGGCCTAACCTGGACCATTCTCCCGCTGTTGATCGAGGATCTGGGGCTCGACACCCGTGTGACCGGCTTCATCTTCATGACGCTGGGCGGGTTGACGATGCTCTTTTTCTTCCCGTCCGGGGTGCTGGCCGACCGGCTGGGACGCCGTAACGTGATCATTCCGGGAGCGGTAATCGCCGCCGGTGGCTTCCTGCTTTTTCGATGGGCGGAGACCCTGCCGCTGGTGATTATCGCCTCGGTGCTTCTGGGTATCGGCGGCGGGTTCATTTCCACCATCCCGGCGGCCATGGTGGGTGATTTTGCGCCCGAAAAACTCCGCGGGACGGCGATGGGCATCTACCGCTCCATGGGAGACCTCGGCCTCGTACTCGCCCCGGTCACGCTGGGTTTTGTCGCGACGTACGCCGGGTTGTCGGCCACTTTTTTCGTTACCTTCGCCTTGTGGTTTTTAACCACCCTGACCCTTTTCCTGTTGCCCAAAGGTTCGCCGGCATCGGTACGGGCTAAAAGCGGAAAAGTCGAGGCTGCAAGAGGCACATAAGCCCACCGTGGTTCAGTGGAGGAGTTTCCGGCAGACCCCGGCGGGACAGCGGCGGTCCTTGATGTGGGCCAGGTACTCGTCTTTGAAGAAACGGAGCGAGG
>JASEJH010000216.1 GCA_030016455.1 Thermoanaerobacteraceae bacterium | reverse complement strand
CCAGGCGCTACATTGATCGTTTGGTAGAACTTGAAATTCCCGCGATTTACGTTGATGACGGGCTGCTCGGTGATGTGGATATTGAAGGGGCGATCAGCGAAGAGACCAGGCAGCACGCGGTGCAGCAAGTGAAAGCGCTCCTTTCGGAAGCAGCGACGCCAAAGACCGGAGCGATCAGTCCTCCGCCGGCGGTCTACCGGACGGTGGAAGAGATCGTGCGCCAGGTTATGTCTAATCCTAACGCGATCTATAATCTATTGGATATCCGGGCGGAGGATGAGTACCTGTTTTATCACTCGGTAAATGTCTGTATCCTCGCGACGGTAGCGGGAGCAAATTTGGGTTGGAACCGGGAACAGTTGGAAGAGCTGGCTCTGGGGGCACTCCTGCACGATGTCGGGAAGGTGCGGGTACCTCCAGAAATCCTGAACAAACCGGGGGAACTGACCAGAAGGGAGTTTGAAGAAGTAAAAAAGCATACCGTTTACGGCGAGGAAATGCTAGAAATGATGCCGCCCGAAGTACGCCGGATTGCTCGTTCCCACCACGAACGGCTTGACGGGACGGGGTACCCGGATGGGATTTCGGATATTCCTGCCGCGGTCCAGCTTACCGGATTGGCGGATGTTTACGACGCCTTAACGGCGGACCGCGTTTACCGCCAGGCCTCTCCGCCTAATGAAGCGTTCGAGATGATCGCGGGTACGGGGGATTTCTGGTTCGACCACCTGCTGGTGCAAGCGTTTCTGTTTAACATTGCTGCTTTTCCGGTTGGAAGTATAGTCTCCCTGAGTTCCGGCGCGGTTGCCGTAGTGGTCGAGAACAAACCAGGCCATTCTCTTTATCCGAAAGTACGGGTTCTTTTTGCCCCAACGGGAGAAAGAGCCGTTCCTGCTCCCGAGTTCTGGTGCCACGAGGAAGGGGTGGGAGTACTGAAGGCTTTAACCCAAGACGAAGTGACGGCGCTGGGTATTACCCCGTATGATACCGATCCTCACGTGCCGGCATAAACCCGGAAGTCAAGGTCGGGAAAGATGTTGTGCCGGCTTTCCAGTTCCTCGATCCACCCGTCCTCAAGCCGGTTTTCCACGATCTGGCGGTAGATGCCGACAAAGTTAGTCATGTGGGATTTGAAGCGGCGCACTGCGTAATCCACCATGGTACCTGTTGCCATGATAAACGCCCAGTCGCTGGCCTGGGCGAGAAGCAGTTCCCGCGCCGCCTGGTTCAGCGCCCGGCGAAGTATCCCCTTGCTGTCCGGGAACCGCCGTGAGAGTTCCACCATCCGGTCGGCGGCCCAGTGCAGGTGCCGGTAGATCCAGTCATTGGCCCCGCACAGCCAGACCTCGTGGTACCCTTTGTTTCCCCAGCTTGATGCGCAGGGGGTGGCCACCTGGTTGCACGGATGCCGGCGCAGGTAGTCACCGGGAGTAATGAGCTCAATGATGTCCTGATCGTACGTAATTTTGCGGATCAGGAAGTCGAGCCACTGCGGTCCCTCGAACCACCAGTGCCCGAAAAGTTCGGCGTCGTATGGAGCGACGATCAGAGGGGGCCGGTCCATAAACCGGTGCAGGTAACGGATCTGGTGCTCCCGGTTGAACATAAAGTTGCCTGCGTGAACGGCGGCCTTTTCGGTGGCCCGGGTGGGGACGTACGGCTCCTTGTGGTCCGTCTTACCGGTTATCCGGTAATACTTGAGGCCGGTGTGGACGCGGATTCCGTCGGGGTGGATGTACTCCCGAATATAGTCGAGATCCAGATCAAAGCCGATATCCCGGTAGTACTCCCGGTAATCAAAGTCTCCCGGGTAACCTTCCTTGGCGCTCCAGACTTGCCTGGACGATTCTATGTCCCGGCCGAAGGCCGCGACTCCCGAGGGGCAGAAAATCGGCGCAAAAACTCCGAAACGCGGCCGGTGCGACGCGAAGAGTACTCCGTGAGTATCCGTAAAAAAGTACTTGACGCCCGAGTTTTTTAAATGGCGGTCGATTCCCGGTGCGTAAGCGCATTCCGGCAGCCAGAAGCCCACCGGATTGCGCCCGAAGTGCTTCCGGTAAAGATCAACCGCAAGCTTTATCTGAGCCCGCACTGCCGCCGGGTTGACGTATAGCAGCGGCAGGTAGCCATGGGTGGCCGCGCAGGTGACTATTTCGAGACGGTCTGCGTCCTGGAAGGCTTTGAAGGCGTTGATAAGGTTTTTGCCATAGGCGTTGAATGTATGGAGCGCACCGCGAAACCGTTCCTGGTACATGCGCGCGGGTTCGGCGAAGGGCGTCCCCGCGGTGCGGTGCGCCTCTTTGTCCGCCAGTTCAATTAGTTTGTGCAGGTGGTTCAGGTACCGTTCCTGGAGGAATTGGTCGCCGAACATCGTCAACAGCGTCGGGGATAAGGACAGCGTCAGACGGAATTTTACTCCGTCTCGTATTAACCGCTCGAAAATCCAGATCAGGGGAATGTAGCATTCCGTAACGGCTTCGTAGAACCACTTTTCCTCAAGCGAATAGCGGTATTCCGGATGCCGGACGAAGGGAAGGTGCGCATGAAGCACCAAAGCAAGATAACCTTTGCCCAATTCTGATTCCTCCATTAATTTATTCCTAAATCATTAAAAAAGCGGGAATATCCCGCTCTTTTAAACTGCACCTGGCTGGCGGCTACTCACGGTTGACTGGTTGCGGCGGGAGGAATACCGGCGAGGTGATACCCACCGGAACTACTCCCCTCCCCATCCGGGCCGAGACTTCCTTAATCAGCAACGGCGAACTCACACCGAACTGGTAACCGAATAGCGACCGGTATATCCCTTCCAGCCACATCCACTCTTCGTCACAACATTCCGAGAGCGAGGCGCGTGGCGTGTGGGCCAGATTGGACCGGAGCAGCGTGACGAAGTGACCGGTAGGCAGGACCCGCCCGAGGTCAACACAAAAAGTACGGTTCGGCTGACCCACTTCAAGATACCAGTTGTCGCTTTCGTCGTTAATGGCGATGTCAACATATGTGTTGGCGTTGTTGCCCTGAAACTCGATTCCGGTAACATCATAAAGACGTAAAAAGGGGCGTGAAGATCGCCAGGCCTCAGGCCCGTAGCGGGCAGAAAACTCTTCCTGTTTGGTTGCACTGATTTCCCAGTAGGCAAAAAGCCAGTGTGGGTCCCGGGCCAGCAGTACCAGACGGTCTTCGCCGTAGCGCCGGGGCAACTCGGGCGCCGGTGCCGCGGGCGCCGCCTGTTGCGCTGCAGCCGGAGGTTGGAGTTCGGTTGCGAACTCCGTATCCGCGTCCGGGAGCGATGCCGGCGGAACCGGTTCTCGCTTGGTTGCCGGCCTTTGTCGAAACCAGATCATGAAAACTGCCGCTACGGCCGCGAGAACAAGGCCGGTCAACAGCCAGGCAAAAGCTGACATTGCTTACACTACCCCCTCAACAGCGTCGCTTGAAGCCTCGAAGATATTTCTGCAAGA